>CAISKC010000118.1 GCA_903885895.1 uncultured Legionella sp. | reverse complement strand
TATTCATCTTACAATTGGTTGGCAGGCCAGGAGGGAATCGAACCCCCAACCTGCGGTTTTGGAGACCGCCGCTCTGCCAATTGAGCTACTGGCCTAATATCACTGGGTTTCGCTGCGCTTACGCGCAGCAAATCGTTGGGTAGATAAAACACTAATCCACCCTTATTTTAATATTTTTGCAACCACTCCCGCACCAACGGTACGCCCACCTTCACGAATCGCAAATCGCAAACCTTCATCCATCGCAATCGGAGAATGTAAATGGATCGTCAACTTAACATTGTCCCCTGGCATGACCATTTCTGTTCCTGCTTCCAGATCACAAGTACCCGTAACGTCTGTTGTTCTAAAATAGAATTGCGGACGGTAACCATTGAAAAATGGGGTGTGTCGCCCACCTTCTTCTTTAGACAGAATATACACTTCAGCTTCAAATTTTGTATGCGGTTTGATAGAACCTGGTTTTGCCAAGACTTGCCCACGTTGTACTTCTTCGCGCTTCGTTCCGCGCAACAAGATTCCAACGTTGTCCCCAGCACGACCTTCGTCCAACAGTTTGCGGAACATTTCCACACCTGTGCAGATCGTTTTAACCGTGTCAGTGATTCCGATGATTTCTACTTCTTCACCTACTTTAACAATACCGGTTTCGATACGGCCAGTTACGACAGTACCACGTCCAGAAATTGAGAACACGTCCTCAATCGGAAGTAAAAATGCCTTATCAATATTACGCACTGGCTCTGGAATATATGAATCCAAACTCGCTACCAATCTCTCAATAGATGGCACACCAATTTCAGACGTATCGCCTTGTAATGCTTTCAAAGCTGAACCAATTGTGATTGGCGTATCATCACCAGGAAAGTCGTACGAACTTAATAGTTCACGTACTTCCATCTCTACTAATTCAAGTAGCTCAGGATCATCCACCATATCGGCTTTGTTTAAATACACAACCATGTAGGGAACACCTACCTGACGTGACAACAAAATATGCTCTCTAGTTTGAGGCATAGGACCATCTGCAGCAGACACAACTAAAATTGCGCCATCCATCTGTGCAGCACCTGTAATCATGTTCTTCACATAGTCAGCATGTCCTGGGCAATCAACATGTGCATAGTGACGTTTATCTGATTCATATTCGACGTGGGCAGTGGAAATCGTAATTCCACGTGCTCTTTCTTCGGGAGCAGCATCAATTTGATCATAAGCTTTGGCTTCTCCACCAAACTTTTGCGCCATAATGGTAGTAATCGCCGCTGTTAATGTTGTTTTACCATGATCAACGTGACCAATCGTTCCCACATTGACATGCGGTTTTTTACGTTCAAATTTTCCCTTAGCCATGACTCTACCCCGTTACCTTTAATTTAAATTGTTGAATATTATTTCTTGTCAATAATCGCTGCTGCAATATTTGCAGGCGCCTCTGAATACTTTTCAAACTCCATTGTATAAGTTGCTCGGCCTTGTGTTGCAGAACGCAAATCTGTTGAATACCCAAACATTTCTGAGAGAGGTACTTCAGCGCGAATAACGCGTCCAGCAGGAGACTCATCCATGCCTTGCAAAATACCACGACGTCTACTGAGATCACCCATGACATCGCCCATATACTCTTCAGGCGTAACTACTTCAACTTTCATAATTGGTTCAAGCAATACAGGATTCGCCTTTAATGCACCTTGTTTGAAGCATTGAGAACCTGCAATCTTAAATGCCATTTCACTAGAGTCCACTTCATGAAATGAACCATCAAACAAAGTTACTTTTACGTCAACAACTGGATAACCGGCAATCACGCCATTTTGCAATTGTTCTTGTATCCCTTTATCTACTGCAGGGATATATTCTTTAGGTATAACGCCGCCAACAATAGCATTGACGAATTCGTATCCAGCACCACGTTCGCAAGGTTCGATTTTAAGCCAAACATGACCATATTGACCTCTACCACCTGATTGTCGAATAAACTTACCTTCTTGCTCGACATATTTCTTCAATGTTTCACGGTAAGCTACCTGTGGTTTACCTACGTTGGCCTCCACAAGAAACTCGCGCTTCATACGATCGACAATGATTTCTAAATGCAATTCACCCATACCTTGAATAATGGTTTGACCAGATTCTTCATCAGTATGTACACGGAACGAAGGATCTTCTTGTGCTAGTTTTCCTAGTGCAATACCCATTTTTTCTTGGTCTGCTTTTGTCTTGGGCTCTACAGCAACTGCAATCACAGGGTCTGGGAAATCCATACGTTCTAATATGATAGTCTGATCGATATCACAGAGCGTATCTCCGGTAGATACATTTTTCAAACCAACAGCTGCGGCAATATCACCAGCTCTAACTTCTTTAATTTCTTCTCGCGAATTAGCATGCATTTGTAACAAACGACCAATTCGTTCTTTTTTACCTTTTACTGGGTTGTAAACAGTATCACCGCATTTTACAACGCCTGAATATGCTCTAAAATAAGTTAACGTACCAACAAATGGGTCAGTAGCAATTTTGAATGCCAATGCTGAGAAAGGCGCGTCATAGGAAGTAGCACGGCTATCTGGCTCACCGTCATCATTCACACCCTTCACGGCCGGAATATCCAAAGGAGAAGGCAAATAATCAATCACACCATCCAGAACAGCTTGCACCCCTTTGTTTTTAAACGCTGAGCCACAAAACACCGGCACAATCTCATTATTGATTGTACGCTGCCTTAACGCTGCCTTGATCTCT
>CAISKC010000117.1 GCA_903885895.1 uncultured Legionella sp. | reverse complement strand
TGGAAGGTACCGCTGCATTAATTGCCTGTTTGGATCTCGTCATCACGATTGATACGTCTATTGCTCATTTAGCCGCTGCCATGGGTAAGGACGTCTGGATTTTATTACCATTTAGTGCTGATTGGCGTTGGTTTTTGCAGCGAGACGATAGCCCGTGGTATCCCAATGTCACACTTTTTCGACAAGAAACACTTGGAGATTGGCGGACTCCTTTAAATCGCATAAAAAATATTTTGAAGATATTACCACCTATTAATCATCAGATTGCTATCGAAGATTTAATCCAGCAGGCACATTCGCAATTTCAAAAGGGATTATTTTTTGAAGCAGAACAACTTTACCGAAGTATTTTGATAAAAAATCCAGGATGTCATAGCGCATCGCAAGGCATTGCTTTAGCCGCACTTCAACAAAATAATATGGTAGATGCCATTCAATTTATGCAACAAGCAGCAGAAATAGCGCCTACCGTTATCGTATATAAACGAAATTTGGGTGAGTTATTACGTCGAGCAGGCCAATTAGAAGCCGCTATAGCTTCGCATAACAACGTCATCAATATAGAGCCTGACTCTTCTGAAAATCATTTTTTATTAGCGTTATCTTATAATGACAATCGTCAATTTGAACTGGCTATTCAACATTATCGTATCGCCTTATCCTTGGATAAAACTAATGGTCTAGCTTGGAATAATCTTGGCGCTTCTCTAGAGAATCTGGGAGATAAGCAGCAAGCAAGGCTTGCCTATGAAGAGGCTATTTGTTTAAATCCAAGTCATACAGAAGCACAAAATAATCTTGGCGCTCTTTACAGTGAAGAAGGTCATATTGATAAAGCAAGTCAGTATTTTGAAGCAGCTATTGCAGCCAATCCGGATTTTATAGAAGCACATTATAATTTATCTTTGATAAAAACTTACAAAGCAGGGGATCCTCATTTGGTTTTTTTAGAAAACTTCATGCAAAAAATAAATCATTACTCTGAGCGAGCGCGTATTCATTACTATTTTGCATTAGGGAAAGCACTGGATGATACACAACAATACGCCTCTGCTTTTAAGGCTTATTCTGAAGGCAATCGATTACATTATTTGCAAAAACCCTGGGATAAAACAACACTACAAAATATTGTTGAACATCTCCCTCAGGTTTTTACGCACTCTTTTTTTAAACAACCCGAACAAACCAGAGAAGCACTTTGTCCCATTTTTATTGTAGGTATGCCGCGGGCCGGAACTACTCTCATAGAGCAAATACTTGCGAGCCATAAAAATATTTATGGTGCAGGAGAATTGAGTACTTTAGATGATGTCATTCAAGAAGCCTATCAGGCTGCTCGTATACCTTTTCATATTTGGGTGAGTCAATTAACGGATGATGAGTTTGTAGTCTTAGGTGAAAAATATTTAGAACGAACTTCAGTGTTGGCGCCAGACAAGCAGTTCATCATTGATAAAATGCCGGCCAATTGTTTTTATATTGGTATGATTTATCGTATGTTCCCTACCGCAAAAATTATCCATGCTATGCGTGATCCTATGGATTCTTGTTTTTCTTGTTTTACTCATTTATTTAAGAGCAGCATGTTGTTTGCGTATGACCTCAGTGCTATGGGTGATTATTATGCATTATACGCGCAAGCTATGCAGCATTGGCATACCGTGTTACCTGCAAACGTTATTTTTGATTTATCTTATGAACAAATGATTGCTAACTATGAAGCATGTTCCAAACAGCTCGTAGAGTATATCGGATTACCTTGGGATCCGAACTGTCTTAACTTTTATAAAAATGAGCGTATTGTAAAAACAGCAAGTTTAACCCAAGTCAGAAAACCTATTTATAAAACCTCTGTGCAACGTTGGCAATATTTTGCTGAAGACTTACAACCCTTATTACAGATGCTTGCGCCTTATCGTAATAAAAAAGGAGTGAGTGCATGATGTCACCGGATGAGTCTCTGCGAGTTGCTGAACAATTGCAAAGCGAAGGTAAATTAGAACAAGCTGAAATCCTTTTAAATCAAATAATAGCGAATAACCCCTCGCATGCTGATGCCCTGCATTTATTAGGAATCATCGCCTATCAAGTTGGTAAGATACCTTTAGCTATCCAATTAATAGAACAAGCCATCCAGAGTAATGCTCATGTAGCTCGATTTCATAGTAATTTAGGGGAAATGCATCGCCTATTAAAGGCGATTGATTCAAGTATTCAATGTGGACAGCAGGCTGTTATTTTGGATCCAAACTTAGCAACGGCCTGGTCTAATTTAGGTATTAGTTATTACGATGCTAAACAGTATGAACAGGCAAAGACTTGTCACCAACGAGCACTTGCTATCAATCCACTATTAAGCTGCTCTTTGAACAATTTAGGTAGTATCTATAAAACGCAAGATCATATGAAATTAGCCATCGATTTTTATCAAGCTGCTATAAGCGCTTCACCGCATTTTGTTGAACCCTTGAATAATTTGGGGGTGTTGTTTTTGCAAAAGCAAGAATTTAAACAGGCCTGGCAATATCTTAATCGGGCGATAGTCTTGGCTCCCACATTTGCTGATGCCCATTGCAATCTAGGTTTAACCTTACTCGGTTTAGAGCAAAGTGCGAATGCCTTGGTGCATTTTGAAAAAGCATTGCAATTAAAACCTGATTATGCGGAAGCTTATTATGGTTACGCAAAGGTATATTTACACCAACATAATTTTACTGAGTCAGAGTGTTTTATTCGTAAAGCGATGATGCTCAATCCTGAGCAAGTTGAATTTTATCAAGTTTTGGCAGCTATTTACCATGAGCAAGGTCATTACACGCAAGCCTTAATATATTTAGATCAAGCCTTAGCTATGGATCCCAGTTTTTCTAATTTATACCTTAGCAAAGGCAATATATTAATGGAGATGGGCGAAATTTCCCGAGCAGAAGAACAATTTTTAAAAGTAACGACTCATACCAACCTCGATACTCGTGTTAATGCGCATTATAGTTTAGTTCAACTAGGTAAAGTGAAGACTGATCATGGCAGTTTACAAGCTTTATTATCCATAACTAAAGATCTCCAAGCTTTATCACCTAATAAATTAGAATGCCTCTATTTTGCCTTAGGGAAATGTTATGACGATATGGGTGAATGGGAAAAAGCATTTCAGTATTTTACCGAGGGATGTCGTTTAAAACGACAACATATTACTTATAATATTATGGAACAAATCCAGTTTACGGATAAGCTCATCCATAGTTTTACGCAACAAACGCTTGAACATTTGCAAACCTTTGCGAACCCCTCGGCATTACCTATTTTTATAGTCGGGATGCCGCGTTCAGGAAGCACGCTTGTTGAGCAGGTTTTATCCGAGCATTCTCAAGTTTATGGTGCTGGGGAATTAAAGTATTTAAATAATTTAATACAACGGCCTATTAAAAACCAATTAAGCACGTTGTATTACCCTGAAAATATTTTACATTTGTCGCCTGAAATATGCCGTGTTATCCCTGATAATTATGTCGCTTATTTACGGCATCACTCTCCGAACGCAATCCGTATTACCGACAAAATGCCCTATAATTTTATCGCTATTGGGCTTATTCATGCCTTACTGCCGAACGCTAAAATCATTCATGTGAAACGCAATCCGATTGATACGTGTTTATCTTGTTATACAAAATTGTTTACTGAAGGGCAATTGTATTCTTATGATTTAACGGAGTTAGGGCAATATTATCAATGTTATGAACGCGTTATGAATCATTGGCGTCGTATTCTTCCAGCCGATGCTTGGCTGGAAATTGAATATGAAGCAATGGTTAATAACTTAGAGGTAGAAGCACGACGTTTAATTGAGTTTTGTGATTTAGATTGGGAGCCCTCTTGTCTTAATTTCTATCAATCGAAACGTCAAGTGCGTACGGCTAGTTTCGTACAAGTACGTCAGCCCATTTATACCTCATCTGTTGAACGTTGGCGTCGATATGAACAGGAGCTAGCTCCGCTTATTAAGGTTTTAAATCAGAATACTCATGATGATGATAATAATGACATCCAATCCTTAGCCCAACAGCAAGCATGATTAAAACCTGGGACTACGTTAATTTTGGGCTTCTTTGCGGCAGGAAACCGCTGGGCAAACGCAAAAGCCACTTCTTTAGAAACCACCTGATCTTTGTCTCCCACCCAATGAGTTTGTGGTATAGATATGAGATTTTTCCATGCGTCCGCTGGATTTAAAGATCCATATAAGGGGGTTAAATCTTCTTGTTTTACCCAATGATCAATGTCCAATATTGCAGCCACAGTAATCAATTGAATGACATCCTGACGCTGAGCAGAAAGTAAAGTGGCGATAGTGCCGCCGCCAGAATAACCTATCAATACGATTTGTTGGGCATGATAATATTGTTTTAAATACTCTACCGCTTGATTCATTGTGTGGATAACATCTTGTGAAAAACGTAAATGAGTCCAATAGTCTTGTCGACAGTTTCTCCATGCCGCTTTAAATACAAATTGACATGGACGAGCCAAATAAGCGATAGGCTTATTTTTTTGATCATGAATTGCCATGTTCAGTCCGGTAGGAACCATGGGTGTTGGATTCTGAGAGGGGCTGTCTTCTGATAACCAAGCCAAACCATCCCCTTCAATATAAATAGTGAGCGTTTTAGTTTTGCTGCGTGCTGAGGAACCGTAGGCTTTTAAGGTAAATAAAGTAGTTTGAATCGTATGCTCTTTCCAGCCAGCCTTGTTTGCAAGCTGAGCTGCATGTATTGCGCGTAACGTGGGTGGTGGTATCTCTGTTGAAAATACGCATCCTGAAGAGTACAAACCACTAAGGATTAGCAGTAATTTTAATCTATTAAAAAAACGCATCACAGTTTATATTTGATAGTTGCAGCACCAATACCACTGTAAGCATTATTGCCGACTTGTAGGTCGTAGTTCAGTTCAACAATAAGTGGTTTAGTTGAACTAGTAAGCGTTAAACCAGCACCACCTCGAAATACCGCTTCATTAAATTGAACGCCAAAAGTTGAAAAACTAGAACCTGCTGTCACAAAAGTAGATGTCACTTTTGTTTGACTATTTATCACATCACCAGCAACACCCGCATAAGCAGTTAGTGTGAGATCATGTTGGTCATTCAGCGTTGTTAGATGATAAGCGCCATTACCATAGGCGCCTAAAACAAGTGAAGCATTGTTATTTGCGGCAACCGATAAATTCATAGGGGAGCCAGATTCTTGATATCTGCTTTGGTTGATAAAAAGGTAACTTGCATCAATCTCAGGTGTGAACACCAAATTTGGACCGAATGCATGGGCACTCCATCCAGCCTCTGCGCGAATATTAGTAAACCAACTATTGTAGAAACCTTTGGCCGTGCTTGCATAAAGAGGAATAGTGCGACTCGTATTATTATTCTCGTATCCTACTAAGCCTTGTCCCGCCACATAAAACTGTTTGGGAAGTTTTTTGGCTCCATACAACATGCCCTGATAGGCATTGCTCTGAATGGACTGACCACTTAATACCGATTTACCTTGTATATTGTCGCCGCCGGCCGCAACGGCTCCTCCAAATAAGTAATGATTGCTTAACTCTATATCTTTGCCTACCACGGCTCCATACGCCGTCGCATTAAATCCATTTACCGTAGTACGTTCATTCTGTGTCATGGAGGCGCCATAAGGCTTCACCCATATTTTTCCAGGTTGATAAAGCATGGCATCCCCAGATGACTTACCACGTAAGCTGCTCCACATAGGCGCAATGTCAACAATCGCTCGTGTTATTAATTGAATGATTTGGATGTTTTCATTGGTTAATTCAGGCGTTGCTTGACTGGCTGCAGTTTGCAAAGCATTGACTGTTGATAATGCCCCATAAGGACTAAATAAAGAATTCCCAGCGGTTACTTGTCCAATGATAGTGTCCGCAGCACCTTGACAATAAAGGCCTTGACAGACAGTATACGCGGTTGGATCAATTGCGAGCGTCAAATTAACGCCCTTATTAGTATTATTAAGCGCTGCAATAAGCTTCCAGATAGCACTGTTGTCAGTGACATTAAAGTCATTGGTGGGCTGGAGAAAAGTATTGCCGCTGATAACATTGGTTAATACATCGCCGTCATGCAGCGAAGCATTGGATGCAATTTGTACGTCAATATTGCCGCTCTGCGATAAATCAGCTGCGCCAGTCACTAATAATTGACCATAATCAGTCGTAGTGGAAACAGCCATTTGAAAAACACCTTCCGTGTTTTGCGTATAATCCCCTGTCCCTATTCCTGCCCCTATAGTTTGTAGTGTATTGCTGACTGCTAAGGTTCCTGAGTTGTTAAACCCCGTGGCAACACTAATTGTATTGGCCATATTAAATAAAGCATTTTGCGCAATATTAAATGTGTTGACATCGTAACTTCCTTCGCTAGTAAATAGGGCTCCGTCAGTAATGTTTACATCCGAAAAAGATGCCACAACATTTCCTATAATTCGTGCCTGTTGACCAAGAATATCGAGATCGACATTATTAGCAATATTAATGGCAGTTATACCACCTTGAATGGTACCACTGTTGGAGATACCCCCACTCACGGTTGAAGTAGAAATATTTATTCCTGTTAAGCCACCACTAATTGTTCCAGTATTAGTGATGCTTCCATCGATCGTTGATGTGCTAATATTTAAGCCATTACTGCTACCACTAATTGTTCCAGTATTAGTGATGCTTCTAGTCACCCTTGCGGAATTAGAAGTGCTGACACCCGCTAAGGAGCGACCACTAATCGTTCCACTATTAATGATGCCACCTACAGTACTCGTGCTGAGGATTGATATGCCATTTTGACCCCCGCTAAGGACTCCGCTATTGGTGATGTTGTTTTGAATAGTAGATTCATTACTTACATGTATAGCGTCACCTACATGAGATATACCGTCATCGCTGGTACTTTCAATTCTCCCATTATTTGAAATGCCTCCGATAACACTATGATTAGTCATAGCAATAGCGTTACCGCTGTATGCATGAATCAAGCCCTGATTGGTAATGTCGCCGCTGATTTGAGAGATGTTAAGGATCGACATACCACTGTCGTTCCCGCTTCCACTAATTGTACCGCTATTGAAGATGCTGCCATTGATCGTGCTAGTGTTGAGCCGTATGCCGGTCCCCTGAGTATTACTGACAATCGTCCCGCTGTTAAAAATATCGTCATTAATAGTGCTACCACTCTCAATCTTGATACCAGTATTATTGGCACTAATCATGCCACTATTAGATACGCCTCCATTGATGGTGCTTGTCAAGATCGATATAGCAACCCCAATAGTGTTGCTAATTGTTCCATTATTTGAAAGGCCATTCGAAAGTAAAGCGTGATTTGTTATAGTAATACCAGCACTAGTACTGCTTGTATTACTCACTTGTCCCCCAGGATTTACCGCAATATATGAATCGGTAGGAGTATAATGATTCATCTGAATACTACGCACTATGCCGCCAGTTTCTACGGTAACGCTGTTGCCGCTGGGATCGATGCCATTAAAATCACATAGTGTGTTTGCTAAAGTAGCACCATATATTTCGACAGGGCAATTTTGAGCCATCACGGCTTCAGCATTAAGGGTCAGAATAGCCGATGCAGTTGCCTTAAGAGTAAAGCGCTTAATTTTAGTTTGTAGAATCGTTTTGTTATTCAAAATATCCATATAGTATATTTTCCTAACACTTTTTGACATTCTAATCCGACTGGACTGTGGCCTTTTTTGAAAACAAGGCAAATATGTCGTTTTTGTTAATGCTCGCAAAGACGAGTTATTAGTCAATTTTCTAAAAAAAGCTAAAGTCGAGATCCGATAGAAAGCAATCTACCGTAATGTTGTTTTGCTACATTGTTTAAGGTAACCTAGAAACGGCTGTCAGGTAAAATAAATTTTAAAAATTTCAAATTCCGTATGAGAGCGTGTTTGTAATTTAGCCTCTATGTCGCGGAGCGTGCTACATTCAAAGGAAATAGATGGAAAGCTGTAAATGGATTTTAAACTCAAAACAACGCTGTGATTTAGAAATGCTAACGGTAGGCGCCTTTGCTCCCTTAACGGGATTTTTGTCGCAAGCTGATTATGAGAGCGTCTTATCTACTAATCGTTTAGTCAATGGCTCCTTGTGGCCTATCCCCATTAATCTTGATGTGAGCGATGAATTCGCAACACAAATTAATGTGGGGAATACGATCGATTTAATCGACAACGGTCATATCCTTTTAGCGCGAATGACGATTAGTCATAAATGGAAACCCGATAAATTTATTGAAGCGAAGGCGGTATTTGGTACTTTAGATGAGACACATCCTGGGGTTAATTATTTATTGAATCATACGGGCAATTGGTATTTAGGTGGTTCCGTGGAACTGGTACTCTCACCAGTTTATTATGATTTTATAGAATTACGACATACACCAGCCACGTTAAAACAATACTTCTTGGAGCATGATTATCAACAAGTGGTTGCATTTCAAACTCGTAACCCCATGCATCGTGCGCATTTTGAATTAACGCTAAGGGCTGCTGAAGCAATTAATGGTCATGTTTTAATTCATCCGGTGGTTGGCGTCACCAAATCAGGTGATTTGGACTATTTTACCCGCGTGCGGTGTTATCAAAAAATATTACCTTATTATTCGAAGCAGCAAGCAACCCTAAGCCTTCTTCCCTTGGCCATGCGTATGGCTGGTCCTAAAGAAGCACTGTGGCATGCTCTCATTCGTAAAAATTATGGATGCACACATTTTATTGTCGGACGCGATCATGCAGGGCCTGGACTGAATGCCACAGGCGAACCTTTTTATGCCCCCTATGCAGCGCAAGATTTGGTGCAACAATATCAAATGGAAATCCAAATTCAAATGATTCCTTTTGAGGAAATGGTTTATGTCAAGGAACGCAAGCAGCACTGTTTAATAAATGAACTTCAACCACAAGAAAAAGCATTGAGCCTCTCAGGTACGAAGTTACGACAGTTACTTTCCAAGAATGAATCTATTCCTGCTTGGTTTTCATTTCCAGAAATTATTCATGAATTACGTGCTGCCTATCCTCCAAAAAATAAACTAGGATTGACTCTTTTCTTTACCGGTTTATCAGGCGCAGGTAAAACAACCCTCGCTCAAGCGCTCATGGTCAAATTACGCTGCTATGGCAGACAGAATATGACCTTAATTGATGGAGATGTGGTGAGACCTATATTGGCAGCGGAGTTAGGGTTTACTAAAAAGGATCGCGATATCAATGTTCAGCGCATAGGCTATGTGGCGGCCGAAGTGACCAAAGTGGGTGGAATGGCATTATGTGCGGCCATTGCTCCGTATCGCGAAGCTCGTGAAAAAAATAGATTTTTAATTTCTCAATCTGGCGCATATATTGAGATCTATGTTGCAACAAGTTTAGCGACCTGTGAACAACGTGATACGAAAGGACTGTATGCGAAAGCGCGACGCGGAGAATTGTCTGCTTTTACGGGAGTGAATGATCCTTTTGAGCTGACTATGTATCCAGAAATTACTATTGATACGTGTGTATTATCAATTGATGAGTGCGTGAG
>CAISKC010000116.1 GCA_903885895.1 uncultured Legionella sp. | reverse complement strand
GTATGACAAGTATGTGGATCAAGGCATAGGCTTCCAAGTGCGTCCTTGGGAAGATCCAGCAACCATGACTCCCCGTGCCAAGTTGGCCAAACGTATCACCGCCAAGAAACCAGAACCTATAGATTACAACTACGAAATTGTAAATCTCGGTGACGTAAACCTAAGTGTAGTAGACAAGTTCTATGCTGACAGCAAACAAGAAGCTGATAAAACGTTTGATAAGTGGTTAGAAATGAAAGGCCTACCCAATGACACTCACAACTATGGTTACAGACCACGCAAGCAAGAAGCCGCAAAAGATCCAGCAGTTCAAGATACAGATATCAATGTAGCACAAAACTTTAACCAGCCACAAAATGCTACAGACAGAGTAGGGTCCTGGAGCATATACGATGTTACCCTGGGGCGTGAAATCAGCAGAATGACAGATGTTCCGTGGCAAGAAGCCAGTGATCGTGCCGACATGCTCGAACGTAGCACTGGACATAATATGTCAGTTAGAGGTTTACAAGAAAATTTTGAGAATGGCAAGGGCCCGGGTCGCCCAGGTGATAGCCAGCGTCACGGAATACCCAAAGGTGCCACCATGGCAGAACTTGAACAAGCCAGTCATGCCGAGGGCCGTAAAGGCGAATTGGCACGTTGGCAGTTAAATATGCGTAGAGGACATAAAAAATGAGATCAACAGAAATACTAACAGAAGCCAAAGAAAGCTGGGGATATCATCTGTTGCTAGATTGTCGTGGCATGAATGACAATGTGGAAGATGAAAAAACTATTAAAAAATTTGTCAAAGAACTAGTTGATAGAATTGACATGATAGCGGTTGGAGATCCCTTGGTTAAATATTTTCCACCAAAACCAGATCCCAAAAGCGGGTGGAGTATTGTTCAATTAATTGTAACCAGCACTATTGTATGCCATTTTATGGATCAATCACGCGAAGCATATATTGATGTGTTCAGCTGTAAGAAATTTGAACCCAGTGATGCTGAAGCTGTGGTCCGTGAATTCTTTGAACCTGAACACATCAAAAGTCATTTTTTAAACAGACAGGCGTAGAAGATAACTAGCCCGTTGGCAGTTAAATATGCGTAGAGGAAAGAAAAAATGAAAGCCTATGAATTTATCACTGAAAAGTGGAGTCAAAAGTATAAAAACAGTATCAACTGTAGCCATCCTAAAGGATTTAGTCAACGGGCGCATTGTGCTGGCAAGAAAAAACACAACGAATCGGTTGAGATGGAGATGGTTTGCGAAGACTGTGGCATGTGTGAAACCCACGGCAACTCCATGATGGAAGTTAAACAACGTCTTGATCCCAAGTGCTGGAAGGGCAAGCACAAAGAAGGCACTAAGATCAAAGGTGGTGTGCGTGTCAACAACTGTGTGCCTAATGAAAGCGTTGAGGAAGGTAGTAATCAGAATGATCAACCTAGAGCTGGATTACCTGCAAATTTTGCAAACAGAATAATGGCATTGGATTTTTCACAAAGAAAACTATTTAGAGATTATATAAATTCATTTAACAAAATTCGACAGGCATCTACCGATCTAAATCAGATGTTGGCAGGATTTCCTAAAGATATTATCAACACTTATCAACAGTTGACTCCTGAGCAACAACAGTCAGTATCATTGGTATTGGAGCCAAGTTGGCAAGAAGAAAGACAACTGGAACTAAAACATAAAAATGGTGTATTGAAAAAACAAGGTGTAGCAGAAGAATTGAGCGAAGAGTTTGATCTTATTGAGTCAATCATTGATGATCTTGCTGATCGTAATGGTGTAGACGCAGAAGCAATCTGGGAAGATTTAGAAAGCCTAACCGATGACGAACTGTATGTGTTTGCTGCTACACAACCTGTCATGAGGTCTATTACCGAATCGCGTGGTGGAAACTATGAAGAAATGGGCTATAAAAAATCTAATAAAGACAAATTTGTTCTGCTAGACCGCACCCTTGATGCTGTAATTTTAACTACTAATAATTTTGCTGAAGCTAAACAAGAAGCCATTGAATGGGCTGAATATGATGATATCCGCACAGAAGTAATACAGCAAGATATAGGAAAGCGTGTATTTGTTGTTGATGGATATGCGGGTGCCATGAAATATTTAGATGAATCCGAAGCCTGGCAAAAAGCCAATAAGAAGGATCGAACAGATGGTATGAGTAAGAAAGCTGTTAAAACATATCGTAGAGAACATCCTGGCTCAAAACTACAAACTGCGGTGACTACCAAACCTTCCAAACTCAAAAAAGGTAGCAAAGCGTCAAAGCGGCGTAAAAGCTACTGCTCACGTTCAAAAGGCCAAATGAAAATGCACAATATTAGCTGTGCCAAGACTCCAGACAAGGCTATCTGCAAAGCCCGTCGTCGTTGGAATTGCTAAATGAGAGCCCAAGAGTTTATCTTTGAAGAGTATCAACCGAAGCCTGCAACTTTTGCCGACGGTACTCTTAAGCTGAGCCGTCATTTGTTGACTCGTAGTGCCCAGAGAGAAATTTCCAT
>CAISKC010000115.1 GCA_903885895.1 uncultured Legionella sp. | reverse complement strand
GGGTTAATTTTTGTATTTGAACATCTAAACATTGATCATTTTTTGACACTCTTGCGTATCCGAATTTCATGTGTACCTAACTCTTTTAATAAAAACGTTCCATAAACCTAAATAATAGCAGGTTTTGGCTCTAATGCAATTGGTATTAGTTTTGGAACGGTTTTGTGTAACGCGCCAAATTAAATTGCCTAATTTGAGCCACTTTATTTTGCGTATATGTAGTTACCATTTACGTGTAAATTCATCGACAACGTGTTCGTCGGTAAAGTTTAGATATATAGAGGTAGTAGCTAGTCTATCGTGACCAAGTATTTTCTGTACAGAAGCTAATGAGATGTTTTTTTGTAAGGCTAATGTTGCAAAGGTATGTCTCAAAATATGAGGAGTTACTGTTTTTGATATTTGAGCTCTATTGGCAATTTCTTTAACTACTTTTTGCACTTGCCTTGGACCTATAGGAAATTTTTCATTTATTGCAAAATAATGTTCCAGCAGAGATTGGACTCTGTTAGACATTGGTACAACTCTCTTTTTTGTCTTTTTTCCGTACGGTCCACCTTTCCCACTAATACGAATAGATTTTTGTTGCCAAAGTATCTCTCCAGGAGTGAGGCTACAAAGTTCAGAAACCCTTAAACCTGTATCTAGGAGAATCCATATAATAAGTTTTTCTTGTACAGTGTTACAAGATTGATAAAGTTTATCAGCTTCTGCTGGTGTTAGTGGTTCTCTTTTAAATTGGTAAGCCATATAGTTAATTTTTTCTAAATTTTACTGTTGTTTTCCAATTAGTTCGTTTTATACTGAAACATACGCACTATATTCGTAAAATGTGAGTTACGGTATATTAGTAATAATTTTGTATTAGGACAAGCAATTAATTGGCTCAGGAGTGAGTTTAGTAATTTTAATATTGCTTGTTGTAATTTTTAACTATTCGTGAAACTGTATGGAAGGCGAACTAGAATGAACGCATCATCTATAACAGAACTGGATGAGGAGCAAAGGCAAGATGCCTATAAAAAATACCAACTCATTGAGCCATATTTAAATGGTACGCTCAAACTTAGTGATATCGCAAGAAATAAACAGATTCCAATTCGAACCTTAAATTTATGGCTGAAGAAATATCGACAAAATGGATTGCTCGGTTTAGCAAGAAAGCAAAGACATGATAAAGGCATAATACGCAAATGTAATAACGAATTGATGCAGTCTATTGAGGGCTTATACCTCAAGAATCCTACCTTAAGTAGAAAAAATATTCATACACTTGTACAAAAATATTGCTCTTTGAATAACATAAAAGTGCCAAGTTATCGAACAGTATGCCGTATTATCGACAATATATCTGATGATATTATCCTCTTGAGCACTAAGGGTTCAAAAGCGTACAAGCAATCATATGATTTGCTTCACCGATGGTCAGCTAGTAGTGCAAATGAAATTTGGCAAGCAGACCATGTCCTAATTGATATTAAAATTGAAACCGACACGGGGACAGCGCAACAACCTTGGCTTACTGTAATTATCGATGATTATAGTAGAGGGATATGTGGTTATGAATTGTCATTTCTATCACCATCTGCACAAAAAACATCGCTTTGTTTTCGTCATGCTATTTGGCGCAAGTCAGATCCAAAGTGGATAATTTTTGGTATTCCCGCGACTTTATATACAGATCATGGTTCTGATTTTACCTCTGAGCATATTGATCAAGTTTGTGTTGATTTAAAAATTAGACTTATTCATTCAACAGTTGGTTGCCCTCGAGGCCGATCGCGCCGACCCAGACGAAGTCGGGATTGGCATCCTTGATGCGGCTGGCGATCGGTCCGAAATCGCGGTTGCCGAATTCCCAGTCCAGATAGAGCACTTCCCGCACACCGCGCTTCTTGGCAACGTCACGCGCCCCCAAGGACATGTAGAACACCGACGGGAACTTGCTGGTCACCACCGCCACCGTCTTCGGCGTCTTGCCGGCCGCCGCCAGGGCGTCGAACACCGTGTTGGGCACCGTGGTCGCCGGGTCGGCGCCAACCGACCAGGCCGGGAACTGCATGTCGTATTTGGCCAGGCTGGGAATGCCCAGGGTGTGGTGGACCAGCACCTTGTTGTAGC
>CAISKC010000114.1 GCA_903885895.1 uncultured Legionella sp. | reverse complement strand
CTTCTTTTTCTTTCTTACCATGTTTGTTATCCATTTTTATCCCCTTTTTCTATGCTGATAATGGGTCAATCCCTATTTAATCCTGAGCCTATTTATCCTTGCCTACTAGGTCGCGAGGTTTTACCATCTAAACTAGGCATCATATCCATGCTCCAATTTTTCCAAGTTTCTTTCATATTGAGTTCACCTTGGGGTGCACCATGAAACCACCGGTTACGGTCTTCGGTTTTTTCACAACAAAATAGGATGACCAAGGCAGGAAGAATGGTGCAGACACAAAGAATCTTTAAAATACAATTTAGATTAGCCAAAATACCTGGCTCTTTTGCAAAGGCTTGCTCGGCTTCCAAGACTGCTTTACTAAATCCTTTACTCAATTCAATTTGTAATGCTTGGACATCTGCGTTGTCTTTTCTAATCTCGGAAAAGTAATGCCTGCCCAATTTTTCTAGTTCACCGTGTAAACGCTGTAGATCGTTTGCATACCGCGGTGCATATAAAAACGGTTGTTTGGCATTTTCGTGAGCCATTTCTAGTTGTGAGCGTTCCAATGTCTGTAAATCAATAAGATCATCTAGATACCGCATATACTCGTCGTTAAACATATCAATCTGATCAAAAACAACTTCCATCTCATCTTCATCAGCAAGGTTGCTTTCGTAAGCAACCATAATCTGTGCTGCCAACGTCCTCAACCCTGCAGTAAAACCCATTTTCAAATCAGGCGTCACCGCTTCACTTGCTTTTAAAACGATGGCAGCAAAATCTTCTTTATAATCTCGTTCTACCTGCTGCATATCCACATACATGCCCTCTAAAATTCTACAATAATCGCTATTTTTATCCATTAATTGACTTCCAAAACTTTTAAACACTGTTTCGAGATCGGGGGCGGCTGCAACAAAAGCTTCGAGACCCTCTTGAAAATTAGCATAGGCTGTATTGATGGTATCGCGCATACTTTCTAGAGCAGAACGGTGATCAGCTCGTAATCGGCTATGGGCCGCAATTATGGCTGCACTATCCTCTGCGTTTTCCCCTAACAATTGACGAACTTTTGTTTCAAATACTTTAGGGGAGGGAAACCCCTTTAGACCCAATGTCTGAAGCGCTTTTATCCTTGTCATGCGCGCACGGGTCACTGTAGCCAATTCAATGGTAGAAACCCTGGAGTATTCTGCTAATTTCCGGCGATCCATAATGACCTCTCAAGGATTTAGAGCCTAATATAGACCATCCATCAATACATTAGGTTTAGACAATTAAATCTAATTTGTCAAAATTTGAGCAGAAAAATCTTGCTAAAAATCAGGTTTTCATGGATAATCGGGTATATTTTTCTTCGATTTTCAGGCACTGATTCTTATGGCACTGCATAAAATCTTATATCTTCCTGATGCACGTTTGCGTCTGGTATCTGCTCCAGTCACAGTCTTTGATGACAAGCTCCAGACCTTGATTGACGATATGTTTGAAACCATGTACCACGCACGCGGTGTGGGCTTAGCTGCTGCGCAAATTGGTGTGAATTTACGTCTCTCTGTCATCGATGTTACACAAGACAAATCGCAGCAATTGGTGATCATCAACCCTGAAATCATTGCATCAGAAGGTGAAGTGGCCTATCAAGAAGGCTGTTTGTCTGTTCCTGGTGCCTATGACACAGTAAAACGCGCTGAAACCGTGACGGTACGAGCATTAGATCGACATGCAAAGTCTTTTGAAATCACTGGCTCTGGATTATTAGCAGAATGCTTTCAACACGAAATTGATCACATGAATGGCAAATTATTTGTCGACCTGTTATCACCTTTAAAACGCACAATGGCTCGCCGAAAATTAGATAAGTTTCTTCGTGAACAAGCGCAAAAACCATGAGCGAATTTAAGATTGTTTTTGCTGGGACACCCGAATTTGGGATCCCTTGTTTAGACGCTATTCATACCAGTCGCCATCATATTACAGCGATCTACACACAACCAGATCGGCCAGCTGGGCGTGGCCAAAAAATTCAAGAATCCGCAGTCAAACTGTGGGGACTACAACACAATATTCCGATTTACCAACCCCTTAATTTCAAATCTCCAGAAGTGGTTGCTGCCCTAGAAGCGTTAGCGCCTGATCTCATGATAGTCATTGCATATGGTTTGATCTTGCCTCCATCCGTCTTAGCCATTCCACGTTTGGGATGCATCAATGTACATGCGTCCTTACTCCCGCGCTGGCGCGGTGCCGCACCGATCCAACATGCGATCTTGGCTGGTGACCATGAAACAGGCGTCTCCATTATGCAAATGGATGCCGGTATGGATACAGGCCCTTATTTTACAATGCGCACCTGCCCTATTGAAGACAACGATACCAGTGTGCCATTACATCATCGCTTAAGCGTCCTAGCACCAGAGCCTTTGCTCGCAACGTTGGATGCTCTCAGCGCAGGAACCGCACATACCATAACACAAGCGAATGAACTCGCTACGTATGCGCCCAAAATTCTCAAGCAAGATGCCGCTATTGATTGGCAACAACCTGCAACAATTTTGGATCGACAAATTCGCGCCTATTATCCCTGGCCCATTGCTTTTACCTATGCGCATCCCATTACGCTACGCATTCATCGTGCTAACATCGTGGCACATTCTCATGCGCAAGTACCTGGGACTATTTTGGCCATGAGCGCAGAAGGGATGTTGGTCGCAGCGGGCCAAGATGCCATCTTGGTGCAAACGATTCAATGCCCAGGCGGACGCCCCATTTCTATTGCAGATTATCTCAATGCTCAACGTAAAGAATTATATATAGGTGCCGTCCTCCAATGAAAATCAGTGAACGCGCTCAGGCACTCACCATCTTGCTACGTCTGCTACAAAAACATCAAGCATTGGCACAAAACCTGCAAGATCCTACGCTGTCTCCCTTCACCAAAACGTTATGTTTTGGCGTCGCACGTCATTATTATCGTCTTGAAGCCATCGCAGATAGTCTCGTGGAAAAACGTCCCAAAGATCTGGGTATTTGGATCTGTCTGTTATTGGGATTATTGCAAATAAATGTCCTAAAGATGGCGGAGTATGCCGTTGTGCAAGAAACGGTTGCTTTATTACCCAAAAAACAAGCTTGGGCGAAAGGCTTCGTGAATGCGATCTTACGTAGGTTTTGTCGAGAACAAGACGCCGTCTTGCAAAAAATTGCGACCAATCCCGAATTTATGACAATGCATCCTGTCTGGTTTGTCCAAAAAATCCAAAACGATTGGCCCCAGCATTGGCAAGCTATTTTAAATGCTAATAATGAACACCCACCGCTGTCTGTACGCGTCAATCTCAGCCGCATCAGTTTGGAAAGTTATTGTGCGCGCTTAGACGAAGCGCAAATCGCCTATTGCCTTATTCCGCATACAGCGGCTGGCTTAATTATCACTCACGCTTGCCCAGTGCAAGATCTGCCCGGCTTCCTGGCTGGAGAAGTATCCGTACAAGATGGCGCAGCCCAATTAGCCGGACCCCTGTTAGATTTAAAACCAGGCCTGCGATTATTAGATGCCTGTTGTGCCCCAGGCGGAAAATTGGGACAAATATTAGAATTAGAGCCAAAATTAGCAGCTTGTGTCGGCATGGATGTCGATGCACAACGTTTGCAACGCGTTCAAGATAATTGCACACGCTTGGGCCTACAACCCCATTTACAACAGGGCGATGCGTCCCAACCCACATTATGGTGGGATGGCCAACTCTTTGATCGGATTTTATTAGATACCCCTTGTTCTGCAACAGGGATCATCCGTCGTCATCCCGATATCAAGATCTTACGGGATTTGACCGAAATCCAGACGATTACGCAAATCCAAACCCAGATCCTCTCCGCCCTCTGGCCGCTCCTAGCCCCAGGCGGCATATTGCTCTACGCAACGTGTTCCATCATGCCTGAAGAAAACAACCAACAAATCGCAGATTTTCTCCAACACCATCCCGACGCACAAGTCCAAACCACACCGCAGGCCTGGGGCCATGCAACAGGACATGGTTGGCAAATTTTACCAGGAGAGCATCAAATGGATGGCTTTTTTTATGTGAAAATAACGAAAGTTCATTGATAATTCAAAGCTCTAACTCCTAAACGATCACCCCTCATCCCTGATGTATCCCCTCATAAATTTTTATTAAAAAATAACACAACAGAAGTGTAGGGTGGACAAAGGAGTGCAACGACGTGCCCACCAGTTCGAAGAAATAAGCACCAACGAACCACTGCTTTAAATTATTGCTTCGAACTGGTG
>CAISKC010000113.1 GCA_903885895.1 uncultured Legionella sp. | reverse complement strand
TTTTACAACGTTTTGGAAATTGGTATAAGCTCGGTAAGGGTCTTCATAATGATTGAAATATTTATGAACATCACCGTCAGCATGCCATTTCGTACACATATAATAAAAATGATCCGAAGTTAATAGTTTATAAAAATCGTTTTGAATATGAATATCTCCGGATTCTTTGACTGATTTTTCTAAACTATAAATTGATTGGAGCGCATCGTCTTGTAAACTGTTGCCACACCAGGCGCTTAAATCGCGCTCTGTGTCAGCCCAAGAATAAAATGTAGGGGTATCTAGCAAGCTGACAGCGTTTAATGTTTCAATGGCTTCGTGAGGCGTACAGAAACTAAAATCTGGGTGAGCTAATACAGTCTCTGGTAAGGCTCGTAAAAAATTAAAAATACCGGTACATTCCCATTGATGTTCCCCAAAGGTTTCATAGTCCATAAACAGATTAATAATCTCTCCCGTGCCAGCAAAATCGTGTACCCAGCTAGAAAATTTCTTTGCTGTCAAAGGATGCTCATTCCAATGGGGATTGGAAAAACGAAAAGCAATATCATCTGATAATGGATAGTTTCTCAATAGTAGTTTCAGGTCGGTTTGTGGTGCTTGGTAAAGATAGTTAGGGCTCATCCAACCTAAAACTTTATCTGCGCCTTCAGCCAAGATGCCTTGAAAGCCCAATGCTGCTACGGTTTTAGCGAGATCATTGTTATAGATTAATTCAGTATTTCTAAAGACAGTGGGGGTTTGGCCAAACTCTCTTTTAATGAGTTCACGATGGCGTAAAATTTCTTCACAAAAGATATCTTTAGAAAATAGGGCACTTAAACTATGATGATACGTTTCATTTAAAAACTCTACACAACCAGTATCTGCAAGTTTTTTAAAAGAGTCGAGCGTGTCTGGACTATATTGTTTAAACTGCTCAATGACCGTTCCTGTTAGAGAGTAAGCAATTTTAAACTTACCTTGGTGCTGTTTAATAAGATCAAGCATGATTTGATTCGTGGGCAAATAGCATTTATGGGCAACTTTACGCATGATGTCAGCATTTGCTTGCTCATCATGATAGTCAGTATGGTGACCAATATCAAAAAAAGTATAGGGACGTAATCGCCAAGGTTGATGTACTTGAAAATAAAAACATATCTTCATGAGATGCTCGCTTGATCGATGAGATTGGTGTAGCACGCTATGATATTGTGAGTGATCCTTTCCCAGTTTAGATGGTCTAATTTCTCGTCAATGTTGGTTAAAAGTCGCTCTTTTATTTCAGGCTGATCGACGAGCTCTAGGATCCTTTTTGTGAGGAGCTCCGTATCCCAGAAATCGACAGTAATAATACAATCGAGCACTTCTGAAACACCTGATTGTTTTGAAATAATGACGGGAACATGATGTTCCAAAGCTTCCAAGCATGCGATACCAAAGGGTTCTGAAATGCTGGGCATGACATATACATCGCTCATATGATAAATTTTGGAAACAGATTCACGGTCTAAAAAATACGTAAAATGAATGTCAGTGCCTAATTTTAAATAAGCGACTTGCGCGATTGCAGTCGATAGTAAATCACCTTCCCCCGCAATGACAAATTGAATATCATGACGTGTTTCTAGTATGCTGCGAGCTGCTTCAATAAAATAAAACACGCCTTTTTGATAGGTTAATCTACCTAAAAACAAAACTGTTTTTTGAGTATTTTTTGATGAAGTAGACGCGTCTTTTTGAGGCCGTTGATGCCTAAATAATCCATTATAGGAAACGCTGATTTTTTCAGCAGTAATACCATATCGCTCAATCATTCTATTTTTGGTATACTGACTTACTGCAATAATATGATCGGCCGCACGTAAGCCATACTGCTCAATCTGAAAAATATTTTGATTTAAATTCTCATCACTACGATCTATTTCTAACGCGTGTACTTGAAAAATCAGCGGTTTGCCACTTACTCGGCGCGCTTCAATACCCGCTAGAATTGTCAGCCAATCGTGCGCATGAATGATATCATGCGGCGTTTGAGCAGCTTGTTGACTTGCTAAGTCAGCATAACGCCGGACTTCACTCAATAAATTGTCACCATAATCTGGAAGTTCAGGCATATGAACCAGATCTATCGCTAATTGCTCTTGATAGCGTTTTTCATCTATATAGGGTTTTAATAGAGAATGAATACTAGTGATGGAGAAAGGCGTATCGATGGATTGGAAACAACTTGCCTGATATTCAGGTTGCGCGGGGTTGCGCGGTAATACTAAGGCAACCTCTATTTTATTGGTTAGTAGCCCATGCACGATGCCATAACATGCAATGCCTAATCCACCTGTAAAATTGGGTGGAAACTCCCACCCATACATGAGTACTTTCATAAAAGATGTGATTTTTCCTTAGAGAGCGTCTTCCATAAGTTGATGGTTGTTTCACGAGCGAATGCGGCTGAGATCGTGCTTGCATAGCTCCATGTTAGATCTGTCGCGCTTTTTTGCTGGCCACTGCGTCGATCAATTTGCTCTGACATATGTAGCCCGGTTCCATCTGGATAAGTACAGCAGAAAGATTTAACCGCTTCTAGCATATTGTCTCCGCTTTGGATGAGTCCAGCAATCAGTTTTTCAAACAAGACGGCATTGATTTTATGATTGAGGATCTGATGATCATCCAGTGTGACATCCGGTAAGATTTGTTTGAAAAACTGGATGCTCATAAAGGAAAGTTCAAAACTTCCTGCGCGCATTAATGCGTCTGCCACGGTGTAGTAAAATTCAGCAAAAGCATTCGTGGTGAGAAACCATGGATTTCCATAAAGATTTTGATCGCCATCATAGATGTCATCTACGTAACGACCAATGAGCGGACCATATCCTGTTGTTTGTTTCATTTTATGGTTAATTTCATATAGATTTTCAAAACAATTGCGTATAAAAAATGCCGAACTGAGTGAACGTGTATGCAACACCGAAAAAGCATCGCCTGTTTTAAACATGCGACCATATACGAGCCCCATGATAACCGTAATATCTAAACCACTTCCCCTTGCGTCTGATTCAGCAATGGCCTCATGATAATAGCCCGTCTCTTCCACCCAATGTCTCATCATAAAGGCTTCAAGTGCTTTGGCTTGTTCGATATAATATCGTCCCGCCTGGCTGTCTCCGAACGCATTGGCCAATTCTGCCCCTTCATATAAAGCTCGGCGTTGCACGCAGGATCTGAAAAAATGGGATCCTCTTACTTCTTCCCATGCACTAAAAGAAGGTTCTGTGAAATGCTGAGAAATATACTCTAGATTTGATTTGATAAGTGAATCATTGCTGAAGCTATACAGCATATCAATAATAGATTGATCCTGATTCTCATCTATAAATACTTTGAGCATTTGAGTAAGGACAATCACAATCAACGCAGCGCCATCATTTTGAGGGCGTCCCCAGGAACCTGTCCAAAGTGTACCATCAATATTAAATTTAGGTTCCCCACGAATGTCGATCCCATTCAAAGGTGGGTTAGCGTTACACACTTTGATAAATTTTATGTAATTGATCAAATAGCTTCGTAAACGCTCTTGTTCGTCGGGTGTTTTTGCACGCAGATATAAAGCGAAAACCGTTGCCATGGTAATTGCGCCGTCCCGCGCCCAACGGAAAATATAATCTTGTACAAAACTAAGTCCTTGAGCAGCAGGTGCCGCAATCACCGCGCCTGGAAGTGAGGTGATTTTTTTCCCTTCTAGTCGCTTGTGAAAAACATTGGTCTCAGTAGAAATGTTTTTTAATAAATGCTCTTTGAGTGTTTCGATATCTTCTTCGGAAAAAGGAGGAACGCTATCTAGAATTGGGTCACTCATATCAATGCTCCTGATGATTTGGAAATTTGAATAATGTTTTTGATGCCAGTTGAGCGATTTGAGGTTAAATGCGCATATTCTTCCATAACAGGTGTAGGAGTCGTAACATGAGGCTCAGAGGCATTATCAATCACGCAAATTTGTTTGTTAGCAGGAAAAACTACAACCGTGCGCATAAATATCCTTTTTATCGCTCATGGTGTTAAATCTTTACTTAAGTATAGCGACTTGCTTTAATATAACAAGTTGGATACTTCAAAAATAGGCCACCATGTCAAAACAAGGATTTGTTAAACGTGCTGTCTTTCCTGTGGCAGGATTAGGGACTCGATTTTTACCTGCGACGAAAGCAAGCCCTAAAGAAATGCTGCCGATCGTTGATAAACCGTTGATCCAATATTCAGTAGAAGAAGCGATAGAGGCTGGTATGACTGAGCTTATTTTCGTGACTAATAGTGGAAAGCGATCGATAGAAGATCATTTTGACTATAACTTTGAGCTAGAAACAAAACTCTTTGAGCAAGGCAATACTGTACTTTTAGAGCAAATCCAAAAAATTATTCCTTCTCATGTGACTTGTTCCTATGTGCGGCAATCCCAAGCGCTTGGTTTGGGACATGCTATTTTACAAGCAAAAAGTTTGATTCATAATGAACCTTTTGCTGTACTATTAGCCGATGATTTGATTGATAGTGATGGAGGTGCTTCGTGTTTACAGCAAATGCTTCATCATTACGCGGAACGGAGAGAGTCAGTTATTGCTGTTGAACATATTCCCAAATCTGCTACAGAAAAATACGGGATCATTCAAGTCGATCCCAATTGGCAGAGGTCTGGAAAAATTGATGGGATTATTGAGAAGCCAAAGCCTGAACATGCGCCTTCTCAATTAGCCGTGATTGGAAGATATATTTTAGATCCCATGATTTTTGAGTGTTTAGAGCAAGTGACGCCGGGGCGCGGAGGAGAGATTCAATTAACGGATGGCATTGAGTTGCTGTTGGCAAAACAGTCTGTCCAAGCAATGGAATTTATTGGTAAACGTTACGATTGTGGTAGTAAGCTTGGTTATCTACAGGCAACTGTTATGTACGCTTTGCGTCATCCTGAAGTGAAAGAGGATTTGCATTGTTTTTTGAAAGAAATAATGGGGTAGGATGATTGTATCCTTCTCCCCACCAAAGAGTCGTTATAGGTAAGGTCTAATATAGCGAAACAAGGCTCTGCGTGC
>CAISKC010000112.1 GCA_903885895.1 uncultured Legionella sp. | reverse complement strand
GTACTTTTTGTGAGCAGTTATCATCATGATCCATTTTTGTTTTAGTCGATAAACTATGTATCATAGATCAACTTGTTGGTCGATGACTGCTCTCAAAAATTACTATTAGTGCGCCACGAAAGTGCACTACCGCTAGTAGCTGAAAGTGCTACCGGGAAAGCGCGACCGAGCGCATTTCGTACTTAGCCTTGGGCCGTATGTGGTAACGCATAGGGTTAAGCGTAGGTAAAGGAAATTGCAAGCCGTAAGCCGCAAGGTTGAAGTGATTGAGCTCCGTTAAATTTAATATGAGGGGTGGCTCAGGGTATTTTTAGGCCTGAAGGCAACAGTGAATGAGACAGTAAATCGGCTTGAATTATTCACCACTCCCGGAGTCTTAGAGCATGGCGTGCAATGAAAGCGATAGTGTAAACGTGGGAGGCCCTGTCCGCTCTCATAAGGATATGAGTATCAGCCGACAAGTCTAACAGCGAGGGAGCTGAAATGGCGAAAATTAAAAGATAGGGAGTCAGATCAGGCATAGTACTCCGAGCTTGGGAAAGCCAAGTACATGGGGAAGGCCTGTGGGTAATTTTGCCTTTGTTGAGGAAACGTGATGAGAGCACCAGAATCTCAAGTAAACACGGATACTGCATTAGCAGAGATAGCGTGGTTATCGGCTAACAACCCACATCAGGTGTATCACAGTTTGATGCATCAGATTAATGTGGATTCGTTACGCCGCTGCTTTGATCGGCTGGACGGACGGAAGGCCGTTGGAGTAGACCTAGTCAGTAAGGCAATATACGGTGAAAATGTAACAGAAAATTTAGAAGATCTGATAGCACGGATGAAGCGCATGGCTTATCGGCCTGGACCAGTACGCGAAGTACGGATACCCAAGGAAGGTAAGAAAGGCGCGATAAGGCCGCTTGGTATCAGCAATTTTGAAGATAAACTGGTACAGAAACGGATGCAAGATATTCTTGAAAGTATCTATGAACCACTATTTGTCGACTTTTCGTATGGGTTTCGCCCAAAACGGAGCTGTCACGATGCGGTGAAAGATCTGATGAAACACTTATTCAAGGAAGAGGTGGAGGTTGTGATTGATGTCGATTTAGCCAATTTTTTCGGTAAAATTGATCATGATATAGTGAAAGACATGCTTGGCCTGAAAATTAAAGACAGCAAGTTTATGCGATATATCACACGTATGTTCAAATCGGGTGTTTTAGCAGATGGCGAGTTGTCGATGAACGAGGAAGGAGTCGTTCAAGGGTCATGCTGTAGTCCAGTAATTTCAAACATTGTCGCGCACTACGTGATTGATACATGGCTGGAAGAAACAGTTAAACCGCTGATGAAAGGTATGGTGAAAGCATTCCGGTACGCTGATGATCTTGTTATATGCTGTCAATATGAAGACGATGCCAGGAGAATCAAAAACGTATTGGGAAAACGATTAGCCAAATATAAGCTTGAACTCAATGAGGAGAAGACTAGTATGGTCAGTTTCTCGAAGAGTAATCGGCGGCGTGGCATCAAACAAGGGTCGTTTGAATTTTTGGGATTTAGATTTTATCTAGGTAAATCACTCAAGGGGGGAATTATCCCCAAGGTAAAAACGAGTGGTAAACGGTTCAGGTCTAAACTGAATAATGTGACGGCTTGGGCGAAAAAGGTAAGAAACAGAATTCCGCTTGGTGAAATATGGAGGACATTTTGTGCCAAATTGAGAGGACATGTGCAGTACTATGGCGTGAGCTTCAATTTCAAAATGGTGTCAAAGTTTCTGCATGAAGCCAAGATGATAATATTCAAATGGCTCAACAGACGTAGTCAACGTAAGTCGTTTGACTGGAATAAGTTTGACTTGTTCGTAAAGAGGCATCCACTACCAAGCGCCAAGATAGTACACCGATTGTTTTGATTGGTAAGGTATAGGCATGTAACGAGATTGTCTTGAGCCCATTGCGTAAATAGCGCACGATGGGTTCTAAATGGGAGGTTGGCCAGGCGACTGGCCGACTTTACCAGCTAAAATGCTAACTTATTGATTTATCAATTGGCCTTGGCTGCGTAATTGGCTAAAGTCGAGACTCAGCTGTAACGTCTCACTCTAATCTACATCCTTCGTCCCGCGCTAATTGACGTGAGACGAAAGTGCAGCTTCTTCACCATAAATACCCTGTAGTTAACCCTGTTTAAGTATGGCAATCGCCTCTTTCATAATGTCATCGGGCAGATGATTGATTTTTTTATCAGTCGCCAAACGCAACGCGGTTACCAATATGCGATGGACTTGTCGTGGGATCCCTTTTGACGAGAGTCGCAGAAGTTCCACGCCAGAATCAGATAATAAATTGTGTGCGCACCCCACTTGATTCAACCCATGCGAGAGAAACTGTTTAAAAGCATCTCGATCCATAATGGGCTTGAGCTCATAGCGCGCTTGAATACGAGACGCCAATGCCGCATTTGCCGGCCTGTCGATTTCACGTGCAAGCGCTGGGTGACCAGCTAACCAGACCGTCATGTAGTCTTTGGAATCGAAGACAAAATTGAGAAAGGAGGGGAAGTCCCGAAAAAAGTCATAAGGAAGATTTTGTGCTTCATCAATGATAAGTACTGGCAGGATGTTTTTTTGAGTGATGAGGTGTGTGACATGATTCTTAATGTCACGCCATAACTGAGACCGCCGATAGGATGGGGTCAAACCAAACAGGATCGCCACTTGGCGGTAAAAATCTAATCGACCAAAATCGGTTTCAGCAATGTAATACACGCTGTGCTGGTGTGGATTTAAATTTCGCGTGATTTGGCGAAGTGCTGCCGTTTTTCCAATGCCTGGTTCGGCTGTTAAAAGGCCTATTCCCGGTGATTGCAGTAACCAGGAAAATTGCCGACTGAGTCCATCAATTTGCCCGTTATCCCACAGCTGCTCTATCTCTTTCCCAAGCGGGGCTTGGGTTAATCCAAAAAATGATTGGTACATTATTTTTCCTCCGTAACCACTTCTTCCATAGTTATATCGCAGCTATCGACAAAATTTCGATAGGCATCTTCAACAGCATATTCATCCTGTTTGCGTGTGGGATTGTCTTCGTCAGTATTTGGTCGCTGGCGTTTGCGATGAAGGTTTGCAGTTAAATCCAACGGCACAGCGGGGCCTAAGTTCTCACCTGATGTGGATTCCACACGCAGTGCTGTTTTTGTATGAGAATTAACGATAAGTTCTACTTTATAGCCAACGAGCGCATGATTAACTTCAAACGACATCCCCTCCCAGCTGACTGTTGCATTCTTGCGAACCCTGCGTTCATAACGATGATAAAATAGCTCATCAATACGGTGCGCCATCTGAGGCTGCAAGGGCCTGACGTGCATTAGATCATCACGCCAACGCTCAAGCGGTGTTTTTTTATCATCCAGTCCACCATGTGGACGCGTATGATAAACTTGCTCAACCCATGCCCACAGTCGAGCATTAAGATCACCAAGGTCGGTGATTCGGCTCATGTCGATTTCTTCCAGAAATTGCTCGCGAAAGGTACGATGGTATCGTTCAAGTTTCCCCTTCGATTGCGGTTCATAAGCTCTGCTGTAGATCAGCCTGATTTCAAGACGTGCGCAGATGGTTTGTAACGATCCTGAGCGATAAGCGGGTCCATTATCAATGATGATTTTATACGGTAACCCACGCTTCAACAGTGCCTGCTTCAATACGCCCTCAATGTCCAGTGCTGTTTCGCCAAAGCAAAAGGCGCTGTGTGCGATGAGGCGTGACGCATCATCCATCAATGACACCAAGTAGGTTTTTCTGAGCCCGTCTGGCGTTTGAATGGTCGGGCCATGAAGCACATCACCTTGCCAAATATCCCCGGCATGTTCGGCCACGAAGGAACGTCGCTCAATTGTATGAACATCCCCAAGAATGCGCTTGGATGCTTGCTGCTGCTGTAAAAATCGATGAACGCTTGCGCGCGAGATTGTCTTTTTAGAAACAAGTCCTTTACGTTCAATCAAATCAATCAACATATTAATCGAGCGTGAAGGGTTGTCTTTTTTATACGTCAACAACGCTTCTTGAACGCTAGGTGGTAACTGTGTTTTACCTTTATCAAGGCGCGTGTTGGGATTAAGTGCATCGATCCCGGCACGCTTCCAGAGTGAGTACCACCGCGCAATAGTATCTTCGCTCAAATGCGTGCGTTTAGATCCTGGAATATCATACCTAAGTGATGCCAGCTCTCGAATAATAGTCGTTGCTTCACCACGTTTAAGACCTGAACGGCTTGCCAGCGGACCAAGCACCGATAGGCGAAACAAAGCCACCGGCTGTATGGGTTTACTCATTTTCATCTCCTTTGTTTTATGAAGATATCAGTAAACCAGTAATCCGTACCTTGAAATAGGGGCAAACTGTGTGGGGGGTATGGCCTGCCTATATAATACGCATCTCGCGGTCGACCCGGTTAATCATTCATGGGATAAAAACTCCGGCAACATGGCACAGGCGCATAGCGGCTCCCAAGGTGATTTTTTCAAGACAGGCTTGCCAGAACTCAGTAAGCCCACAAGTCCTACCAAGCTCAGTAAAACTGACGCACAAGGTATCTTTGTGCAAGATGAATTGCTCTTTGAAACGGGCCATCCAGCGACTGATGGTGTGGTGTGAAGGGATGATTTCTTTTGCTATGGCATAGGCTGATTTACCCAGCATGGATAACACAATAGCGTATTGTTGTATCTCCCAGAGATACCAGCGGCGAGGCGGAATACATTCTGGTAATGCCGAGGTGGTTCTTCCGCATGCCGCGCAATAATATCGCTGGATAAAAACCGGGCTCCGTGCACCAGACAACGCACTATCGCGTTCAGCTTTACGTTGGTATTTAGCATGACGCCTTGGGTGCGCTTTGCCGCAATACACACACTTGGGTGGACGATTCTGTTCGGGCTTCTGATCTATTTCATATTGATACTGGCATAACGATAAAATTCTTGGCAAAATATGTAGCATGACTGATCTCTTTTTTATTAAACTTTAGAAATCTAATATTACAAGTTGGTCAGTCACCTATCAAATTAAATTTTTGTCTCAGGATTTTTTGGGGTACAGCAAAAGTCGGGGGTTAAAATATCGCGGGATAAAAAGACGAGTTTGGTTCTATATTTCTTGAGACGTTACAGGTAGCCCATAGCGGTAATTTTCAGTATAGTTGTCGCTTGTAGCAGAACAGATTTGCTCTACTCGAAGAATAATATCTCATTAAAAAAGTAATGCAATATTTTTCTGAATATCCTTCACGCAGCTTTGCAAGTAGTCCGTTTAGTGTTT
>CAISKC010000111.1 GCA_903885895.1 uncultured Legionella sp. | reverse complement strand
CTAAAAATGATGATTCCCACTAAGCCAAGCCAAATGCCTTTAGTTTCTTTATTCAATGCTATGTCTCAATCTATATGATGTATAAGATGATTTATTCTCAGTTTACTTCAGCCCTTTCATTTGGTTATGGCAATAGGAGCATAATTTGCAGTCTAATGGTTTCAATTCAAAGATTTTTTGATGATCTCAAAATCTTTTCAGCTCGATATTGAATAAGGAGTAGTGCCGTGCCAAAGTTTGCCGCCAATTTAAGCATGATGTTTAATGAGCAAGAATTTCCTGCTCGATTTGCCGCCGCCGCCAAAGCCGGATTCAATGCCGTTGAATTTTTATTTCCCTATGACTATCCCCCTGCTGAAGTAGGTAGATGGCACAAGGAAAACAATCTAAAAAATGTGCTGTTTAATCTCCCCCCTGGCGATTGGGCTGCTGGCGAGCGAGGTATTGCAGCTTTACCGGGTCGAGAAGCAGAATTTCGTGCTGGTGTGGCTAAGGCAATCGAGTACGCTCTTGAGCTTGGTACGCTGCAGTTGCATATGATGGCAGGCCTTGTTCCAGCAGGATCGGATACGGCTTTGCATCGCAAAACCTATCTTGAGAATCTTAAATTTGCAGCAAAAGAGTTGGCAAAACACAATTTAACTCTGTTGCTCGAGCCCATTAATACACGGGACATGCCAGGGTACTTCCTAAACACTCAAGCGCAAGCACATGAGTTACGGGTTGAGTCCGGCGAGCCCAATGTCAAAGTGCAAATGGACTTCTATCACGCCCAAATCATGGAAGGTGATTTAGCTGAAACCTTTAAAAAATATTTTAAAGACATTGGCCACACTCAAATTGCTAGCGTTCCCAAAAGAAATGAACCAGATGATGGTGAAGTAAATTACCCATACCTGTATCAACTCTTGGATGAGATGGGCTATGAAGGCTATGTTGGTTGTGAATATCGTCCCAAAGGAAAAACAGAAGATGGTCTAGCCTGGTTTAAGGCTTTGCGGTAAGCAAAGTATTTATTTGCCCAGACTATCTCACTAGAGATTACCGGTACTTTCACTAAGCCGAAGGGGATTCAGGTATTTGTAGGAGCTCGGACCCTCGCCACCAAAATCATTGCCAAAACTATCCTCGGGTGGTTTTTCTTTGCCGTGTGCTCTGGGTCGGAACATGTCCCAGATGCCTCAAATCGGCCATCCAATCTAGGTTTAGTCATTAATCATGCTTATTGATTGATTAAAATCAAAATCTAGATAAACTGCTACGAACATCTCTCTGAGCTGCCTTAGCCTCTTACTAAGACTACCGCCCCAGACTTGGAACATATTTCAATCCTAACGTTATTTAAAATATTCCCAAACGAGGTTGACCCCATGATTACTTTATTGAGTTTACCTTTTTGGGTCTTACTTCTGCTTCTATTGGTCTTTTTTATAGGGGTTGGGCAAACCACATTTTTTTTCGTACTGAAGTATTGTAAAAAGTTCAATGTGCACGAGCGATTTTCAGTTGGCGAAACCGCCATCTCAGGAGTTTTTGCGCTCATGCTGGCTTTTGTGACTATCGGGGTTTGGGAAAGTCATAACAAGTTGGAAGATCG
>CAISKC010000110.1 GCA_903885895.1 uncultured Legionella sp. | reverse complement strand
CAGGGGAAAAAGAAGAAGGTCTGGATACTTCCAGACCTTCGCGGTGACCTCGCAGAGATTCGAACTCTGGACCCATTCATTAAGAGTGAATTGCTCTACCAACTGAGCTACGAAGTCGTTTTAACGGGACGCAATAATAACTTTCTTTGGGGATTTATGCAATACCAATGAAAACTAAGTGTATCAGCGCAGTTAAATAGGTTCAAAACAGGAATTGAACTACAATTTTTCACCTCATCAGATTAATCTAAAATCTTACTTAAACAGGCAAATAACAGGCAAATTCTATGAGCAGGGCTTGGATTAACCACCAAACCATGTCAAAATTTAAAGTTAAGCTGGACACACGCAGACAGCTACAAGATGGCACCTATCCATTAATTATTAGGATTCACTCAGGCACCAAACGAAGGGACATTAATTTAAAAACCTACTTAAAGGAATCCGAATTTGATGCATCAACACAGCGGGTAAATAGTATACACCCGAATAAAAAGCTAATTAATCAGAAAATTCAAAAGCAATTACTGCAATTACAGGCGGCAGCATTAAACATCGAGATTAAAGAGGAAACTGTAACAGCCAGTAAAATCAAAACAAGCATTGTAAAACCAATTCTGAAACTCAATTTCATTCAATTTGGAAATAAGTTAATTGCAGAAATGGAAGCAGTAAAAAGAATAGGAAATGCAATAGCTTACAGAGATGCTCTAACTGCTTTACAAACTTACAGCGGTAAAACAGAACTACAGTTTACGGATATTAACTACGAGTTATTATGCCAAATCGAAAACAAGATGTTGATTAAAGGAAGGGGTAAAAATTCTGTAGCTACATATAACAGGAGATGGAGAGCAATCTTTAATAGGGCAATAAACGAAGACCTAATTGACAGTAAACTTTACCCTTATAGAAAGTACAAAATTAAAGGAGAGGGAACAGCTAAAAGGAATATTGCAAAAGAAGATATTATTGGCATAGCAAAACTTGATTTGGAACAAGACAGCCAGTTATTTCATGCAAGGAACTACTTCATGTTATCATTCAACTTGAGAGGAATGAGCTTTGCAGATATGGCAGGCATTAAACCAAGTGATATTATTAATGGTAGACTGATTTATCAGCGTAAGAAAACCCACAAGCTGTATAATGTAAAATTGACTGAAAAAGCACAGGAGATTTTGAATTACTACCAGAGGCCAAATAGAACCTTTATTTTGCCAGTATTAGAGGATTATATGGCTGATAATCCAAGAAAGCAGATGGTTACCATACAGCAGGCAATAAAAGTCTGTAATAAGTACTTAAACAAGATTGGCGAGGAGTTAAAATTACCATTGACACTTACAACATATGTTGCAAGGCATAGCCATAGCACAATTGCCAAAAAAATGGGCTATAGCAAAGATATGATAGCAGAATCCCTGGGGCATTCAATTGGCAGTGCTATTACGGACACGTATTTGGGTAATTATGATTTAGAGGTTATAGATGCCATGAATGAAGCAGTTTGTAAATTTTGAGAGAGAGCAGGGTGTAAAAGCCCTGCTTTATTTTTTCCATTCCCAACCTCATTGCACAGTATCAAGGGTAAGCATTCTTTTCTCCTTCATCTTTTTAAAAAATGAGGGAGTTAAACCTGTTATCTTTTTGAATTGGGTTGATAAATGGGCTACACTGCTAAAGCCCAGTTTATAGGATATTTGGGTAAGGTTAAGTTCGTCATAAAGCAACAACTCCTTTGCTCGCTCAATTCTGTGGGCTATGATAAAGTGCTCTATCGTGGTACCAGTGACTTCTGAAAACATGTTAGAAAGATAGGTATAGTCATGGTTCAACTTACTGCCTATATAAGTGGAGAAATTTATTTTGGGTAGTTCATCAGCATAATGTACCATTTCTATAACTACGTCTTTTATTTTCTCAATAAGTACAGCCTTTTTATTTTCCAAGAGTTCAAGGCCATGCTTCAAAAGGGCAGCTTTTAATTGAGTTCTTTGTTCAGAAGTAATGCCACCTTTGATTACAACACGACCCAAATCTATCATCAGATACTCAAGCCCTAAACTATTCAGCTCTTACTTTACAACCATCTTGCAGCGGATACTTACCATATTTTTGATAAATAAATTCACTGTAGGCTTATCAGTTTTAAGTTCCACGTCAGGAAGGACTGGAAATAACATGATAGCATCAAGCATGATAAAAGATTCAGGTTTCATAAGTAGATGGATTAGGATAATACTCACATCGAAATCTGACATAACTCAGCCCTGTGAAGCGCAATACGAAGGTAAGCCATTCTGCTAATAGCGGTAAGTATTTTTATCTGTTATGCAATATGCCTGGAAGCAGTAAGGCAATGCGAGATAATCTCAACTTACCAGGAGTGATTGAAAATTTGAATTTTATTTGCGAAACAGGTGCTTAAAATAAACCAGAGTCTGATCTTTACCAACAATAATTGTTACAATCCCGCTTGCAAGCGTAATTAAGCCAGCAATACCTGATAATAGCTTAAAAAGAAAACTATTAGTAAGATTTGAGAAGCTATTATCACTGAGTATGTTGAACCAATTGAGGATATGAAAAGGCAAACTCATAAGTTGTTGAAAACCTTCTCTAAACCAAATTAGTGGGTTTCTTAGATTTTTTCTACCCAACGAAATAACCCCCTCCGTAATTCCGATATATCTCAATAAACAGTCATCACAAGAATCAACATCAAAGTCTTTAACTGTTCCATCCCTGAATTTAGGTAGAGTATTAATAATTACTTGATACCTTGGAACGTGATATGCTCTATAGGGTGCCACATACTGAATTATTCCCACCCCCCCAAGATTGAACTGCATTTTATCTACATTTTTGACCAACCAGATATACAACTCACTATCAACACTTCCAGTTCGGTCGTATCTGTCATAAGTTTGAAAAAACCTATTTGCTAGGCTTATAAGCCTGTGTCTATAGTCACGAGCAAATTCAATATTTACACTATCTCGTTGCAACTTTTGGTATATTGTAAAATAGCCTATTCCACTGATAAAAAGATAAGTAAATAATATTATGATTGTCATTTTAGAAAGATATGCGAAGGAAAGCCTAGCTCTTCAAGTTTATTT
>CAISKC010000109.1 GCA_903885895.1 uncultured Legionella sp. | reverse complement strand
TCCTACGGTAACATTGTAATCCGTCATCGCTAATCTCCTCGGTTTTTATTGTTGTTTCGCAACTCAATAGTACCGAATTTTAACGATGACGCTAATACTTCTTGCTCATCTTGAATTTACAGCAGTATACGGACTTAACCGCGAGTCGGTCATAATATGCCGATCATCGTTTATTTTTTTTAAAATTAATGCTTGTTCCTCTAACGTAATCGGGAATTGTTTACAATAAAATTCGCGTCCCGTTTTATCGAGAATAAAATCTTCCATCTGGACTTGATGAGTGGGAAATAACCCTACACGAAAGATAAGACGAAATGTGCCATCCGGATTTTTTTTGGAAATCCCGACAGCACTGTGCCCCAGCATTTTTTGATCATCTTTAAAGACCAAATAGGTGAGAAAAAACTCATCATTTTCTGTGGTTTTGCGTTGCGTCATGATGACATGTAATAAGTAGCTATATGATTATTATAGACTAAAAGCCAAACCAGGGTTGTTTGCTGCCCTATCTTCTTCTGAAGGATATAATCGCTGATACCATTCACATGCTTGTGTAGCGGAAAATAATAAACCAGCTAAGGTTGCTGTGCTGGCAACGGTTACGGCCATGAGTGTTGCTGCGATAGGCCAGAAACCTAATGCTAAACTTAAGATGGATACGCCTTGATAGTATACTAAGAAAGATCCCAGTTTACTGCCTACTATACACAGCGAGCTCAGTGCAACAAAGGCATTGGGTGAGATCAAAGATGTTGGATGACGTTGTGTAACGGTGTTTGGCTCAGCGAGCAAATGATGATTGAAAATATGCAGTACAACAAAATCGCAAAGACTACATAAGACGCCTAATACTAATGAGCTTGTGTGCGAATCTGTCGCCCACACATGTGCTATTGTGATGAGCGAATGTAACGCATTATTTAGAGTGGTTAAGTAACGAGTCAATAATTGGACTCTCATCAGATGGTTATTCGGGGATTCAGGAGAAGGTAAAGATTGTCTGTGACGATATAATTGCAATGCAGAAAAAAGCAGGGTAGAAAAAGCAAAACTTAGTGCACACACGTGCCCTAATACCGCCATGGTCCATAAAGGGATTGGTAACAAAGGTGCCAATAATATGACGCTGTAGTAAGTATGTGTCCAGACGGAAAACGACGATAGCAAACATGCTAGTGTGGAGATACTCAGAAAACATGTTTGGCCAAAGTGAGATCGTTCTGGTGTGTTTGCATGGCGAGATTGCAATGCACGATCATTGATGATCCACATAATCCAAGCATTTGCCAGAGACGTTAGGACGCCTAGTACGAATCCACCTATATTGGGCATCGCCAGACATTGATAACCAATGCCAACTATGACGCCGAGACATAATGATACACGATTGAGCCGCAAGGTATGCGGACGCAGATTGTTAAGCTGTTGTTGGATAGGGAGCATAAAAACCTAAAATTCATGTGTGAAAGGTATAACAGGTTTGATACAGATGTATCCCCTCATAAATTTTTATTAAAAAATAACACAACAGAAGTGTAGGGTGGACAAAGGAGTGCAACGACGTGCCCACCAGTTCGAAGAAATAAGCACCAACGAACCACTGCTTTAAATTATTGCTTCGAACTGGTG
>CAISKC010000108.1 GCA_903885895.1 uncultured Legionella sp. | reverse complement strand
TCCTACGGTAACATTGTAATCCGTCATCGCTAATCTCCTCGGTTTTTATTGTTGTTTCGCAACTCAATAGTACCGAATTTTAACGATGACGCTAATACTTCTTGCTCATCTTGAATTTACAGCAGTATACGGACTTAACCTGAACTTTAAATTGGAGAGCGTTTATTTAGAGGATCTAGGGATACAAAAAGTGATCTTAAGTAAGGGCCTGTCAGATGTGCAATACCTTTTGCATGACCCTAAAAAACTACCTTTCCCCCATACCTATTCTGCAAATTTCGTACTCCAAGATGACGATATACAAATCCTAGTGGAAAAATATATTCAGCATCTCCTGAGTACAGCTTCTAATTCAGACTTACAAACATTAAGGCAAGCCATTGACCGCTATCAGATCAGGGCGTCTATTTATCGGAGTGATGATGAGGCGGAAGCCGAGATTGTCCCGCCTATGTTGGCTCAATATCTGGGTGTTATGGATCAGTTGCTCTCTGAGCAGGTTGAGCTGCGTGTCGATGCAAGTACTTGGGATGAAGTCCAGATCATGGATGACATCTTGGCTACAGATGATGTTTCTGCCATGCTTGATAAAATAGAGACTTTTTATCAACAGGAACTTGGTATTTTGTCGAGAATGGATGTATCTCAGTTAGATGAAGATTCAGAAGATATACAAACAGTCTTATATGTGGCTGATGATTATGCAAAAATCAAGGGTCATGGGATTCAGATAAAGGCCAAAGCTGGATTGGATCCGGATGATCTGAACACCATTTTGAGCACTTATTTTAAACCTGGTATTGCATGCTTATCACTGGATGCGTTGTTTGCTTATGGGATGCAAACGAAAAAATTGTATGATGCATCTACTTTAATGAGAGATCAACAAGATTACCAAATATCGCGCTATATGGGACCCTTACATTTTGTTATCAAAGAGCGTTTGCAAGTTGAAATGGATATATTGTTGAAAAAAGAAACTATTTCTGTCCATGAGTTGACTTTGATCATGAAGCATTTAGATCTACTTACTGAGCCAGAACCAGACGACATTCAAAATTATTTGACTTTATTAATGCTCAAAACAAAACGGCGTGATCCAGGAAATCTGAAACAGTCAGAGTTACGTATCCTCATCAAAGAAGAAAAAATAAAAAATTACTTTATGAATATCAATATGATGAAAGTAACAGGTTCTGCTGATCTGTTGGAAGCCTGTGATCTGCAATCTTATTTGACGCTCCTGCAATGGCAAAAATCCACGCCAAATTTGTATGTACAGCCTACACTTAATGAATTACATCCCATTATTGAAACAGGTCTTCGGAAGCTATTGATGGATTATAAACAAGATGTTGTATCCACCATTTCAGATATGCGTAAAACGCAAAAATTGAAATCTATCGATGAAATGTTAAAGAACATGGATGATCAATCTCTTAGTCCTGCGCAAAGAATCTTAAATATTAAGTCTATTTTTGATACAGCGCCTACTCTTCACAAAACGGAATCCTTAGGTCGGTTTTTGTATCGATGTATCTGTGCATGGTTGAACAAACCGAATCAATTAGCAAATTATCATATGACTTTGTTTAAAAGCTTTACTACTGAAGAAGCTGAGGATAAAGTGCCTAAATTCCAACACCCCTATAAAAAATTAAACTAACGTCTCATTATGGTTGCGCAACATTTGGCGAATGCTAAAATGGTAGCAAGACTGTTCATCTGATGTATTTTGTCTTAGGGAATCAAATCAGATGGCGCAATGCTTTAGCCTGGCTTCACAATAAGGATTTCTCTTGAAACAAACGAGTTTACTGCGCTCGACTTCATTGGTGTCGTTGATGACTTTTTTATCACGGATCATGGGTTTTGTGCGCGATATGTTGATTGCGCAATTATTTGGTGCAGAAGCGGGGATGGATGCATTTTATGTGGCGTTTAAAATCCCAAATTTCATGCGCAGACTATTTTCCGAAGGCGCTTTTTCGCAAGCATTTGTTCCTGTGTTGTCCGAGTATCAACAAAAACGCAGTTTAGAAGATGTCAGGATGTTTCTAGCCAGGATTGCTGGGACTTTGAGCTTGGTATTGCTATGTGTGACAGTGATTGGCATTGTGGCTGCACCGCTTGTTATTCGTATTTTTGCGCCAGGTTTTGGTGAAGACTCGGAACGCTTTGTTTTAGCCAGTAATATGTTGCAATTGACTTTCCCCTATTTGATGTTGATCTCATTAACTGGGATGGCGGGTGCGATTTTGAATACGTATGGCTATTTCGGAGTACCTGCGTTTACGCCAGTATTTTTGAACATCAGTATGATTTTATGCGCTTTGTATTTGAGCCCGCGTTGCACCATTCCTGTCGTCGGCTTGGCTTGGGGCGTTTTGATAGCGGGTGTTGTACAATTATTATTCCAAATCCCCTTTTTGTATAAACGACATTTATTGGTTAAGCCGCAATTGAAACGAAAAGATGAAGGGGTAAGTAGGGTTTTGAGATTAATGGTACCTGCTTTATTTGGGGTGTCGGTGGCGCAAGTTAATCTTTTGATTGATACGATGTTTGCTTCTTTTTTGCAGGTTGGTTCCGTAACTTGGTTGTACTTTACCGATCGTTTAGTGGACTTTCCTTTGGGTGTATTCGGTGTAGCGATCGCGACGGTTATTTTACCCCATTTGTCTCGACGTAATACGGAACAAAATCCTGAGCGTTTCTCGCAAGCCCTAGATTGGGGATTGCGCTTATTGTTATTAATTGGTCTTCCCGCGGGCATATGTTTGGCAGTGTTTGCGGTACCAGCTATTGCGACTTGTTTTGCTTATGGGAAATATAGTGCTTGGGATGTGTTGCAAACTCAGAAAAGCCTGATTACTTTAGGTATAGGTGTACCAGGGTTTATGATGGTCAAGGTTTTGGCCTCAGGTTTTTACGCATGTCAAAATATCAAAACACCGGTGAAAGTTGGTGCAGTGTCTATGTTGGTGAACTCAATTTTATGTGCGCTATTGATTCACCCTTTGGCACATGCTGGGCTGACATTGGCCTCTTCCATTGCTAGTTATGTGAATTGTGGGGTATTGTTGGTATTACTGATTCGGCGTAAGATTTTTCAATTACAACCGGGTTGGTGGCGTTATTTATTACAGTTGTTGATTGCCAATCTGGCTGTTGTGGCTTATCTCATGGTTATTCAGACTGATTTGTCTGTTTGGATGGCATGGGGGCGTTTTACCAGACTGGGGTGGTTATTAGGACATCTGAGTATTGCGGGGGGAATCTACCTCGCAAGTTTAGGCATTTGTGGCTTACGTATTAACCAATTTCGCGGAAAAATTAGGATGGACGCATGAAATCACATCAATTTTATCAGCCTATCACGAGTGCGGGTCACGCTATTCCTCTTACGCTGTTTACGAGTACAGATTATGCGGAAGGGCCGGTCATTTCGGATCATGAGCATCGTATGTTATCTGGCATGCAATTTGGCGCTAAGCTGGGTGAAGTAGCATTGATTTGGGATAAACAGGGCTCATTAAGCAAAGTTTATATTGGAGCGGGTGATGCAACGGATGCGTCCGCTATGGCGAGTGCTGTGCTGAAATTACCTCCTGGGGTTTATCAAATCGTCAATACTGTGTCAGAGCATGCCGTGTTGATGTGGGCATTGGCTCAATATCACTTTGTACACTATCAAAAGGTTTTGCCGTTGCCACGTATTTTGGCGATCAACCCTAATTATTTGTCAAAAGTTGAGACCAAGGTGGACGCGATATTTTTGGTCAGAGATTTGATTAATATGCCGGCAAATATTTTAAATCCGGAGGCATTGGCCAAAATTGCTATGGATATGGCAGAGACTTTGCATGCGCATTGTCAAGTCTGGGTAGGCGATGAATTGCTGACGCATCATTATCCAGCGATTCATGCGGTGGGTCGTGCAGCACATTCTGCACCACGCTTAATTCACTTGGCGTGGGGCGATGCCTCGCATCCACATGTGACGTTAGTGGGGAAAGGGGTCTGCTTTGATTCAGGGGGATTAGACTTAAAAAATTCGTCGGGTATGCGTTTGATGAAAAAAGATATGGGTGGCGCGGCTCATGTTTTGGGATTGGCTAAGTGGTTAATCCGAGAGAAATTACCTATTTATTTACAAGTTTTGATTCCAGCAGTTGAAAATGCCGTGAGTGAACAGGCTTATCGTCCAGGTGATGTTCTTATCATGCGGAATGGCATGAGTGTGGAAATTGAAAACACCGATGCAGAAGGGCGTTTGATTTTAGCAGATGCCTTGACCAAAGCTTGCGAACAACCGCCCGAAATTTTGATTGATTTTGCGACGTTAACAGGCGCAGCACGGGTTGCCGTGGGGACAGATATTGCTGCGATGTTTTCTAATAATGATGATTTGGCGGCTGAAGTAAAAAGTTATGGCGTACGTTGCGCTGATCCTATTTGGCAACTTCCTTTGCATGCTGGTTATCAGTCTCTGTTTGAATCAAATATTGCAGATTTGATGAATGCCTCATCTTCAGCGTATGCTGGTGCCATTGTTGCGGCATTATTTTTACAATATTTCGTGAAACCTGAAATTGATTGGCTACATTTTGATATTATGGCGTGGAATGTTAGTAGCAAAGCTGGCAAACCAGAAGGTGGGGAAGCCATGGGGTTGTTGGCAGTAGGTCAGTATTTGATTGATAGGTATCAAGCAGGTTGACGCACTGCGCTATGCTGTTACGTTGACACTATGTGTTTTGGGTTCGGCGCCTGCTTGTCGATAGATACGGAAATGTTCGCGGCTGATCGCTTTGGCCGTTTCATCGGCAGGCACAATTTCTATGACGCGTTGGAATCGTGTAAAAAATGGTGGCACCGTGGTAGAAAGGTTCAATAAAATGTCAGTAAAACCGCGTGGCTCTGCTTGGTAACCAATTTGAATAGGTGGCGGTGGTTCGGGTCCTTCATCTTGGAGATGGTGGGGGATAAAGCTATCTGGTTTAAACGTCCACAATAATTCATCCAAATGCTCTGCATCTTGTTGGTGGGAACAATAAACAAAAACTCGATGTTTTTTTAGATAGGCTTTTTCAAGCAAGCGACAAGCCGTTAGCCACAGTGCATCCGTATCAGTTTGAGTCAGCAGATAGAAATCAACGCGCATGTTCAGCTAAATCCCGTAGAAGTTGTACTAATAAAGCCACCGGACGACCGGTAGCGCAGCGATTTTTTCCTGATACCCAGCCTGTTCCAGCGATATCCAGATGTGCCCATCGCAGTTTGTCTGCAAATCTGGCTAAAAAACAGGCTGCGGTAATGGAGCCTGCGACGCGTCCAGCCGGGGCATTGACCATGTCTGCAATAGGGCTGTTTAACAGTTCTTGATATTCGGGATCCAATGGCATCTGCCAAACTTTTTCTTGGCTTTGCACGCCGGCTGCTGTAATTTTTTCACCTAGCTCTTGATCATTGGTCATAAAGCCAGTGGTGATATGACCTAATGCGATGATCATGGCACCGGTTAACGTTGCGATATCCACCACAAATTTGGGATTGAATTGTTTGGCATAAGTGAGTGCATCGGCTAAGACCAAACGACCTTCAGCATCCGTATTGGTAATTTCTATTGTGAGGCCTGCCATACTGGTGACAACGTCCCCAGGTTTCGTAGCAGAACCACTTGGCATATTTTCGGCACAAGCCATCAGTCCGATGACGTTGATGGGTAATTTCAGTGTGGCGCAAGCCTTCATGGTGCCTAAGACACTTGCAGCACCCGCCATATCAAATTTCATCTCTTCCATGCCTTCTGGTGGCTTTAATGAGATGCCACCAGAATCAAAGGTAATGCCCTTGCCAACTAAGACAACAGGTGAGTCAGTTCCGGCACCTTGATATTTTAACTGGATGAATTGTGGGGGCTCTACGCTTCCTTTCGCGACGGCTAATAATGCGCCCATGCCCAAGTCTTCGAGGGTCGTTTTGCTCATCATTTTGCCGGTAATAGAGTCCCATTCCGCATCTAAAATGTGTGCTTGTTTGGCTAAATAAGTAGGTGTGCAAATATTGGCAGGTAAATTGGCTAAATTTCTGGTATAGCGGATACTTTCTGCGATAGTTTGCCCAGTAAATACAGCTGTTTCTTGTGCGCCCGGTACATACCATTCAATTGATTTGAGCGCATGTGGGTGCGGATTTTGGGTTTTGAAGTCCAAAAATTGATACGCAGCGGTTTCAAATTGTAAAATCATTTGCTCGATTTGCCAATCGGGCGCATGCTGTTCTAATTGAGGGAAAAAAAGAGTGGCAGAGCTTAAGCGTTGAGCCGTGAGGATGGAGACAACTTTTTCAATCTGTTTTTTGAGGATAGATGGGGTATATGTTTTTTTATCACCACAGTGAATCAGAAGCAATTCATGTGCATCTTGGTCATCGCAACGGTAAATGGTATCACCAGGTTCTGCTAATCGATTTTGTAAGTGAGCAACCAACGCATGCATCGTGGGTTTAATGAGTAATTCTGTGACATGCGTATCGGCAAATAATCCGATCACTAAACAATCTGACTTAATTTGTTCTAATGAAGTGCTTAATCCATGATTCATCATTGCTTCCAAATAAGGTAATATCGATAATATACCCATGTTACTTTACGTGATAAAGTTATTTTTGTCATGCCTAAATTAAGGCAGGACGAGAGTATGTGTGGCTTATAAATATTCGATTAGCATTTTACCCTTAATGAATGTCCAATTTACGACGTTCCGCTTTAAGCGCGGGACGTCGGCGATTAGGGTAATGGATAGCCACTCATGATTGCGTCCTGTAAATGAAGGCTTGTCGACCGTTTGAAATTAATCTAAGGCAAACATTATTGTGATTTTATTCCGTTATTTGGCCAAAGAAGTGGGTATGACCCTGTTGGCTTTGATTAGCATTCTCGTTTTAATTTTTATGAGTAATCAAGTGATGCTTTATCTGAATCGTGCGGCAAGTGGTACGATCCCAGGGATGTTGGTGATGCAATTGTTACTACTCGAGCTGCCTAACCTGTTAAGTTTGTTATTACCGCTCGGTTTTTATTTTGCCATATTGGTAGCTTATGGTCGTTTATACGCTGATTCTGAAATGGTGGTGCTGCAAGCCTGTGGGTATAGTTCTGGACGGTTGCTCATGCATACACTTTGGATGGCGCTGGCTGTGGCGGTGATCATCACAGGCCTGATCAGTTTAAATCCTATGATTGCATATCAACGCATGAAGCTGTTACAAACAACGGGATTACAGACTTTAATTCAAACCATTATTCCTGGGCGATTTCGTGCGGTGATGGGCGATCAATATGTATTTTTTGTGGAAACCATGAATACGAACCATACGCAAGCAAAGGGCGTTTTTGTGGCCAAACGTGTAGAGCGTGATGGGAAATCTGCGTGGGATGTGGTCACAGCTCAGAACGGGCAGTCAAAAAAAGATGAAGGCACGGGTGAAGAGTATTTGATTTTAAGCGATGGGAATCATTATCAAGGTCAACCAGGGCAAGCGGATTATCAAATTTCTACATTTCGGCAATATGAAGCACGTTTACCACATCAAAGTATGGTGTTCAAGAACGATATTCGAACCATTCCTTTTCATCAATTACTTCCTTGGAATAATGCAGATCCTGTGAAAGCGGCAGAAATACAATGGCGCATATCGATCCCTTTGATGGTATTTTGCCTAACAATAGTTGGTGTCCCAATGAGCCGAGTCAACCCCAGAGCAGGCAAGTATGCAAAACTATTACCTGGCGTGATGTTGGCTTTTATTTATGCTAATTTTATGTTTATTACACGCAATTGGGTGGCGGCTAATAAGATTCCTATCTGGTTGGGGATGTGGTGGTTACATGCATTGGTGATCGCAATAGGACTAGGCTTATTGTGGCGTCAGAGGGTCAGCGGATCATGAAAATAGTGGATCAATACATAGCCAAAACCGTATTGACATCGTTGTTCTTGGTGTTGTTTATTCTGACTGGATTACAAGGATTTATTTTGTTCGTCAGTCAATTGGGTGATTTGGGACGAGCTGATTTCGGCGTTATCCAAGCTATCACCTATGTCGGTTTAGAAATACCTTACCATGTGTATCTATTTTTCCCTATGGCTAGCCTATTAGGTTGTTTGATAGGTTTGGGGATGATGGCTAATCACAGTGAATTAGTCGTATTAAGAGCGGCAGGCATGTCCATTGGACAAGTAACCATTGCGGTGTTCAAAGTAGCGGTGGTGCTCATTATTGTCATGACTTTTTTAGGTGAAATGCTCTTGCCAAAACTGGTGCTCTGGGCCAACGACTATAAAGCGCAAGCACTCCGTGGCGGGCAAACACTTCAGACGAGTAAAGGCATGTGGTTACATATCAAGCACGATATCGTGATGATTGGAGAAATTGTGTCTCCCACCGAGTTGCGCCAGATTGAGCAATTTCATTTTGATCAACAAAGACGTGTTGTGTTTGTGCGGCGTATTCAATCTGTTACCCGCAAAGACGGGGTATGGATGGTATCAAATTGGGTGCAAAGCAATTTATCTCATCCGTTGATCACGACGACTCGAGCAACGAACTTACCTTGGGATGTGGCATTAGATCCGCGGTTATTGCGTGTTTCTCAACATGAGCCAGATGAAATGACGTTTAGTGAGTTACATCAATTTTTAAGCGCACAAAAATTGACACGATTAAATATACGTAATTATGAATTGGGATATTGGCAGCGGATGGTATTACCTTTCACTACCTTGGTGATGATGTTATTAGCGATTCCTTTTATATTTGGGCCATTACGGACTTCAAGCATGGGAACAAAACTGATGTGTGGCGCCTTGGTAGGATTTGGATTTTATATTCTTAATCGTTTATGTGGTTCTTTAAGCCAAATTTACCAATTTTCTACATTGCTAGCAGCGATAGGTCCAACGGCGATTTGTGCGGGATTGGGCGTTTATTTGATGTATCGTAAATTGTAAAAAGGAGTCAGCTATATGCCGAATGAAAAAATGGACTTGAATTACTTATTATTAAAAAACAAAGAATTCGCTACTGCGTTCAAAAGCAGTGCATTAATGTCATTGATTCAAAGTGACAAAATGGAGGAGGCGCAACGTAGGATGCGTTTGTTGGATTGTATCCAAGTTTTTTCGAATTATTTTCAAAAAATGGTTATGTTACGGTCGGTTTTAAATGACAGTCAAACTTTTAGTCATGTTATTCAAGAGCATCTTGAAGAAGAATTTGAGCACAATGTTGCATTAATGCATGATAGAAATAACCGGCCACCTATTTGGGATCCAGTTTTGGATGCTTGTTCCTGTTGGTTTGCTTGGAAAATGTTTACGTTAAATAATGCGGAAAAAACCATTTTGGTGCATTTGGTCTTAGAAGCCAGTGCGCATTTGTTTTTTATTGAAGCACATAAAGTCATGGCAAAATATGCAGAAACGGATTATTTTAAAATTCATGCTATTGCTGATGAACATCATGAAGCTATGGGATTGGATTTGCTAGAGGGATTAAGGGAAAGCGAATATCAAAGCCTTCTGCATACTCAAAAACAAGGATGGGATGTACTGAACTCAGTGTGCGAAAGGATGGCTGAAATCGTAGTCAGTGAACTAAAATAGTATTGTGCAACCGGGCAGATACTTTACAAATGAAACCGGCCAAATGGTTTTACTTAAGGAGCGTCATCATATTGATACATTACAGCACTTAGCTCACTCTACATCCAATTAAACTATCTTCTTTTAATAAGTGTTCTTCTGCTTCTTCTGCTGTTCTTATTTTAAGACGAAATTTCCCACCAGTCATAAAATCAATCAGATCCTTAATAATCATGCCAAAAGGATCTTTGTAAATCTCAAATCGGATTTTTTCACCCTCGATATCATAAGCACGAACCAAGATGCTTTTTTCACGCTTCTCTCTCATGTACCGCCACTCGTTAGAGGTTAAGAAAAACATGGGGTTTTTCGGAGTGGCTGTACTTTTAACCTCAATAAAATAACGGT
>CAISKC010000107.1 GCA_903885895.1 uncultured Legionella sp. | reverse complement strand
ATCACTTCTAACAATACAGGATAAATTTTGGTAAGGAACAAATCCAACGAATGAAGGTTGAGAACCAGTATTATTAAAACCATTATTAATATTTGTAGCTAAATTAACATTTTGTATATTAGTTGAATATGTAGCGGTTTGGTCTTTTATTACAAAGTTTCCCTGCACTGCAGTCATTTGTGAATTAATGCTTAAAGGTTGAAATAAAGTTCCTGTTAAATCTTTCGCAAATATTGATACATTACCGCTATTATTATTATTTGTTATTTTAAACTGATTTACTGATTCAGTTACAGTTGATGTTGCTGCGCCTGATGAAAATATTAATGAAGAAGATATTGTTTTAGCTCCTGAAATGGTTTGTGCTGTTGTCAAATCAACGAAACCAGTTAATGATGAAACTGATGAATCTACATAAGTTTTATTGCAGAGCATATTAGCAGTGGTTGGAGCAACTGCACATAATGGAACTGCATTAAATGTATTGATTGCTGTTATCGTTTGCGCCGCATTATTATACATTACTGTTGAAGGTAAGGCTGTGGCTAATATTCCAGTTAATCCTGCACCTGAACCGGTATGACTTCCAGTGAACGAATTCAAAGTATTGGAAAATGTTTTTTGTCCTGTGCTGATTTGTGTGTTTCCTAAATACATAACGTCAGTAGGCAATGAGGTGGAGGTGATACCTGTTAGTGATGCACCTGACCCTATAAAACTGCCTGAGAATGAATTTGATGTATTTGAAAAAGTGTTTTGTCCAGATACTACTTGATTAGCTACTGAATTTGTTATCATCACATTAGTAGGCATTGCTGTAACTATTCCGCTTAAATGAGAACCATCGCCATAAAACACATTACTTGTATTATTCAATAAATTAACACCTGATATGGTTTGACCTGCTGTTAACGACGCTTTTGTTCCTATCATAGTTGCAGTTGTGGTCGCAAAATGCGCATCATTGCCTAAAGCAGCAGCTAGTTCATTTAGCGTGTCAAGTGTTATTGGCGCTGAAGCTACTAGGTTAGCAATTTGTGTTGCCACATATGCTTGACTAGCTAGAGTTGGAGTTGTTGTTAGTGTTCCTGTAATTGTTAAGTTGTTTGCTATTGTGGTAAGCGTTGTTGAAGGTTCATAAGTTATTCCTGTTGTTGCTTGTTGCAGTGCGGCTATATTAGTTGAGTTAATAGGCACTTGAGTTAATGGACTGCTAATATCTGTACCGTTTAAAATAATACTAGTTGCTTCTACACTTGTTGCATTGATGTCTATTAATCCATTCATATTTGGAATCGCTATATTATTTGAATAACCTGTGTTCATTTGTTATATTTAATGAATAATAAAAATATAACAAAATAGCTAAAGAAGAATTATAATTTGGGATTTACACCTGGAGGAATCCATGGAAATATTTTGTGATAAATAGACAAGATTGTTTCTTTTTCATCATACGCAATGCCTTTTGATGCAGCCAGTTGCCTTATTTCGGTTTTAGAATAACCGCCTACTGCTTTTTGTTCCTTTTTTTTCCTGCCTCGTCTTGGTTGTTCTACTGGCTCAGGCTCTGCTACAATGGGCGGTAACTCATCTTGCACAGGCGGTAACTCTTCTTGCTCAGGTGGTCTCACAATGGGCTCTAATGGTGGAGGACCATCATCAACATCATCTGCCTGAAAATCATCACTACCTCCATTAAAGCCTTCCATTCCATAATCTTGACCATCATCTGCAAACAAAATAGCGTGAACCGGCTCTCTGTTCATATTGTTTGATCCCACATTATTAGATAATGGATTTCCTGCTTCATATGACTCGTCATATGGATCGTCATATGGATCGTCGTCTACATCATCATCATATGGACCAGGCACTATTCGCAATTTTGGTTTTGTTTTCTTTGGCAATTTTGGTTGCACTCTTTCAATAACAGGATCAATAACAGGATCAATAACAGCATCTAATTCTTCCACTCTATCTTTTTTACTAATTCTTGTCTTGCTACGTCGTTCAGGATAGTTCAATGAAAAGCCTGTTTTATTTACTTTACCCTTGGCTCTGCCGCTTTCCATATGGTCTGCCATCTGGCGAAAAGTATCATGCAATGGGGTTAAAGGCGCTTGCAAGCGAGGTGGAGGTGGTTGTGGCGCATCTTCAATTGCTAGTGGTCTATTGGCTTCTGTGATGCGTTTGTTTTCCTCATTGATTAAGCTCATGTGTTTTTCTATCTTGGCTTGTTCGAGTATGTTGTCATTTGTTCTGTTGAAAGAATTTGATCCCATCATGTTACTTTTTGATGCTTGCCCTCCCATTTGCACCCCTGTTTGCACTTGCTTTTTTGCTTTAGCTTTTCGCTTTCGCTTTTTTTGCTTGATACGCCTGACTGTTTCTGGAGAAATTCCATATAATTTATGCAAATCATCTAAAGATAAAAATATCTTTTTGTGTTTGGTCATTTGATATTACATTAGAAAAAATAGTTTGGCGCTCGTTGCATTGTTGATTGAGCTTGTTGTCTTCGCTGCACAGATACTCTCTCTTGTCTTACTCTCTCTTGCCTTATTGGAGCGACGCCATCCTCTGTTGAGTCGCTGTCGTCTGAGTCTTCTATGATTATTCTTGTAATTTTCTTCTTTGGCTTTGGCTTTGCTTTGACTATAATTATTTCATCCTCTGATTCACTCAACTCTGGTTCTTGGGCAACTGGTATGACCTTTTTTGACGCAATCGCCTTACTATTTGTCGCTACTAATAGCTCTGCACTTTTGATGAGCGCCTCTTGCTTTCTCGCCTCTATATTGTTGCGCCTGATCTCGGCTGTCTTTTGAAAACTTGCCATTTGAGCTGCCGTCTTGGGCTTTCGTGTTTTGACTGCATCTATGGTCTTGGGTTTTGGCTGCACTTTTGGTTTTGTTAGCGGCTCATTGTCAGATTCGTCTAAAGGATCCACATTTGCGTAGGCTGCGAATTCGGAAGTTTCGGACATGTTAGTTTAAGAAAATATTATAATTTTTTAATATAATATTATTTAAATGGAGATCACTGAAACCCCAAGTCATCTAGAGATACACGCTCCTATTAAGGAGAGGATGGATATTTTCTTAAGCGATGTCAATCACAATATTCCTTGCAGAAATGGCTTCATCTATGCTATGTGTGGGTCTGGAGGCTCAGGCAAATCTTCACTGCTTCTTAATCTTTTCAAGTCTACTAAGCACTATAGGAAGAAATTCGATAATATTTTTTACATTACTCCTATGAGCAGCTTTCTATCAGTTCAAAAACATCCTTTTGCTAAGCATCATCAAGTACATCATGAGTTGTCTATAGAATTACTTGAAACCATATATGAAGAGTTGAATGCACTCAAAGAAGCTGCTATTGCTAATGATACACCGATTGAGACAAGCTGCATTATTATTGATGACTTTGCTAACACTTTGAAGGATAACTCTTTGACTATTTTTCTTAACAAAATGATTATCAAAGCTAGGCATCTGTCCGTGTGCTTCATTTTCACTTTGCAGTCATACTATTTGTTACCACTATTGCTCAGGAAACAGCTAACAAATGCAACAATCTTCAAACCTAAAAACAAGAAAGAAATGCAAAATATTTATGCTGAGCTCATCTGTTTGGACAAGAAGAACGTGTTGCAATTCTATGACTACATTTATGATGCACCCTATAACCATTTGGATGTCGATACAGTAGATGGCAAACTCTATAAAAATTTTAATCTTTTACAAATAACCGAGAATTAATTTAGCGAAAATAAAATATCAGAAATATTAAATGGAAGATTTAGGCGAAGCTTATGACTGGAGTACTAAAACAAACGCTCAAAAAGAACTGATAGGCAGTCCAGTCGACTGGGAAATGCTGCAATACAATTCAGTCTACAACTCGGTCCAGTTTTATGACAAAAAGTTCCCAAAAGGCTATGAAAACATCCCAGGCTTTGATAAAATAATTGAACAAATAGCTGAGCAGAGTGCGCCAAACAGTCCTTTGGCTGAATATAATATGAGGTGTAATATAAAGGAAAATGAATAAACAAACCATCTGCTTATTTTTAAATAGTCAAAGCGCCACTTCATATGTTAACCAATACACTTCTGAATGCTTATTTGATCTGCCTAATTTGGTTGTGCCAAGACGATCCAAAATCTCAGTTGCTGTGCAGACGGCATCAATACCATTCTCATTCTTTAATTGTGACAACTTCAATGATGTGTTTAATTATTCGGTGAATGGAATAGCCTACAGCGCAGTCATTCCACAAGGCAACTACAATGTGTTGACCTTAGCCTCCGCCTTGAGAACTATCTTAGGCGCTAATTTTACAATTACTTATGCAGCACTAGATAATTCCTACACATTTACTAATACCACCAATGCATTCCAACTATTAAAGACCTCGACTTGTTTTGAGATGCTAGGGTTCTCTTCTGGATTTACTTACTCTAGCGCAGCGAATATTATAAAATCCACCATTTCTATCAATCTATTTACCATCAGAAATATTTATGTTTCATCTAATAATTTCCTGCTACACAATGTGAATAATGCAACTCCCAACAACTGCAATATTTTATGCTCTATTCCTATTATGAGTTCAAGTGGATCGATCATCACTTATTCCAATTTTTATAATGCTTATTATGAAGTTCATAATGTGACGAATTTGACGTTTTTGCATCTAAAATTAACAGACCAAGATGGTGACATTTTAGATTTAAATGGATGCCATTTTTCAGTCACTCTTCAGTTAGACATTGAAACTAATCCGCTTTAGACAAATTTTTTATTACTTGCCTATAGTATAATGGGTTTTCTTGGAATAAAAATTGGACGAGCATTCTCTAGTCTCGGAAACAAAGTGACAAAATCATTTAATCAACTTGGAGCGAAAGGCAGTTCAGCTTTACATGAAATCAAACGAGGTATTAGCAACATTCCTGCACAAGCAAACCAAATCGCCAAAAACATTGTATTACAATCTGGAGCTGTTACAGACGGCTTAAGAATTGGAACTGGTATTGCTGATAAAATTATGTCAGGGGCTGTTAGTTTAGGAGCTGGGCGGATTCCTATAGCAGGAAAATATATTGAGGGAGGTGCAATGGCTATGAATAAACTTAAGCAAGGCGCAGAATTTATTGATCAAAAAAGAGATCAAGAAGAATCAAGATTAAGGCGAAATGCAGATGGCGACCGAATGCGAAACACAGTTCTTGAAAAAATGAATGGGCGCAAACAGGCTGCTATTGTTGCGGCGGATGATCTATCCCCTGCATTTGTTTAATCCAACCTATTTAGAAGTTTATTTAGGAATAATAATAAGAAAAGTAGATTCTATTTACTCTACTTTTCTTTAAAATAAAATGTTTACTTAGATTATAATATGTTGCCAAAGAATTTGAAGTACCAGAACAAGGTCGAATCTGCTAGCGCTCACGCCTACATTAGCAATATCCAGCCACAAAATGGGATGGGACCTTATGCAGGTGGTCAGACGATCATCTTTAACATTCCTACTAGAAATAACCTAGTTCTGATTGGTGCTGAGAGTTCGCTGAAGTTCTCATTGTCAGTCACAAATGGAAATGCTGCATCTAACTACACGAGGCTCGACAGATCAGGAGCTCATGGTGTAATTTCTAGATTACGTCTTTGGGCTGGATCCAATTTAATTGAGGACGTGGATACTTATGGCATGTGTGTAGCGAATTTGATTTCTCTGCAAAAGTCTAATGGTGCATCCAAAGGTAAGTATAACATTAATTCTGGCATGCGTTATGATGATGTAGTTGTAGCTGCTACTAATCAAGCATTTTCTTGCCCAGCTGGAGAACGTCTGTCTGTCAATCCCCTTATTGAGTTTGTTGCTGCAGCTGGGGTCGCCGCAAATGCTGTCACAACCGCAAGAACTTATACTATTAATTTGTTATCTATTCTTGGATCTTTAGGAACTCAGTACATTCCCCTTTTTGCTATGACTTCTGCTCCATTGCGATTGGAATTAGTTTTGTGCTCAACCGCGCAACAGTTTTGCGTGTGTGATACAGTCGTTCCTGCTTCTTTTAGTGTAACAAATGTGGAATACATTGCCTCATTTATTGATTTGGCTGATTCGTCTATGGCTATTATCAATCAATCTTTAGGCGGTCAGCCTCTGCAGTATGTTATTCCAAGCTTCCGCAATTACGTTTATAATGCAGCGTATGTGAATGGCGGCGTTAATCAAGTTACTGCTCCTATTCCTGCAAAATTTTCTTCTTTGAAACATATTATTGGAACTATGCGACGTAGTTCAGCTGGTGCTATTGGTATGTTCCCCTTAGCATCAGGCTCTTGTGGTCTTACTCAATACAGTGTCAGGTTTGGTTCGAAAATTGTGCCTGCTAAATCTCCTTCCACCTTTGCTGAATACTTTTCTGAATTATCTAAGTGTGTCGCTTCGTTATCAGATCTTACTCACAGCCCAAATATGAATGTACCCAGCTATGGTGTTTTATCCCCTGTGGCAAACACTGAGGCTGCTGCATTAACCGCTTCTTCTGTGAGCGCCAACTTTGCGATAGGAATTGACATGGAGACCTACGCTAATGCAGACAAAGATAGTATATTCAGCGGCTATAACACACTAACTGATGATATTTATTGGAATTTGACTTTTGATGGGACACAGGCTGCAGGTCTTGTGCGATATGATTTCTTCGCCTTGTATGACAGCTTGTTGATCTGTGAAAATGGTACTGCCATTGTTAAATATTAAATACTCCTTTAGGAAACATAGAGTCAAATGTTTAGGGAATCAAATATTATAAAAATTATAATATTTAATAAGTCACTATAGTATACAATGGATAAACCTTGTGCTACATTTCATCTCAACACCTCTCAGATTTATAATTCAGAAGCAGCTGCAAATTTTGCTGGAGGGGTTTACAATAACTTTGGCTCAATTAATGCACTACGAACTGATACTACTTGGTACAATGTAGACTTTAAAACTATCTTAGGCGACATGTATGATAAATATGAAAAATTTAATATTTCTTTAGCTTTTATCACTTTTGGAGCATGTGTCAATATTTATGGAGTAAATGCTATAGATAGAACGATTATGCTTAGCATGGAGGGGCTTCCATTTAGTAACTGCACATACAATACAAAATCCATGTCCAATAACTCGAGCGCATCCATAGGAACGGTAACGCTTCCAGGATATCTGGTTCCAGGTTCGTTTAATTTCGTTAATGATCAAAACACAATTACTATTGACAAACCAAAAAATATGTCCAATGTTAGAATATTTTTCACTCGCTATGATTATGCTACCCCTGCATCGGCAAATCTAGGAATGTTCCCAGCTATGGATTTTTTCTTCCATATCTATGGGGTTGCTGAAACCGAAAAATGAAAATACCAATAAAATTATTTTATAATGTTTAATATATGAGCATCAATCTCACTTTTATTAAGCCAAAGAACACTTTGAAACTTGCAGCTCACAAGTCCGATTTAATCACTTCAATCGTTGCCAAGGTCAAAGAAATCGAGAACTATTCTGGTCTTAAGTTTGATAATGAATTACTTATATTTGTGTGCAACTGTATTGAAAATGCATTAACTGGAAAGATCGACAAGAAAACGCTTTGTTTAGAAATATTCGATCAACTTTTTGCGCTAACTCTTGCCGAAAAAAATATCATTTCTTGCTCTGTTGACTTCGTGTGCAATAATAAATTAGTTAAAACTATTCCTTTGTTCCAAAAATATTTACGAATTATAACCAACTACTTGAAAAGCAAACTTTGAAATAACATGGACTCTATTGTCACATCCCTCATGAGTCAAATCATTCAGTACTATTTTCAAAACCTTATTTATTATGTTATGGTTACTAAAGTTGGAATGAGTCCATATGCCGTTGGGATAATTTTATTAGTACTTTAGGCAATTTAATTTAATTCTGTTAATTTTTAATCTAGCGTTATTATAAATGGATTTTCTACCTTCGAAAGAAAAAATGAAATGCGTCTGTTGCAGAAAAATGATACCTATGTCCAAAGTTTTCATGCTGTTTAAAGAAATCGAGACCATAAACGGTCAGGAGGAATGCTCCTACAAACATATGTGTGGCTTTTGTCACATGTATGTCACCACAGTTAAAGAAAGTATCACTCTTGACCTTTCTAACCGACTAGTCCAGATGTTGCATAATTAAATTGTCTCTTGGGTTATAACCCAATACACAATCTCATTTAAATAATTAAATCTCTCACATATCTTTCTGACATTACTGGACTGTGCTTGAGTTTATTAGCCATTAAAACGCGTGCTTCATTATCTCCAACTATTGGGATTTCGCTTGATTTCATGTTTCTGAATTTTGTTATGCTATAGCCTACTAATCCTAATTTCTGATTCATTTTGCTCACATAATCTGTATTCGTTTTACTTTTACCAAATAAGAATGAACCATATTCAATTTTGTTTGCAGCTATGTAAGCTCTTATCATGTCTGATAAGGGTTTTGACAATTCCTCTTTGATTTTTCCATATTTTTTAACTGTCTTGAACTGGTTTATCTGCAACGTGATGGGTTGCGCAATCGCTACTGGTAATACTAGGAAATTTTGCGTATCACTTTTGGTCTCCGCTATAGTCTTCACTATTTTTAAATAAAAATCATCACGCATTGTGAATTCATCATACAACTTAGCAATTAAATACTCTTTACTTTCTGCACCAAAATGGTCTAACACTAATTTTAAATAATTTGGAAAACTCAGGATCTTTTCTGTTGCTTTTTTATGCTTTGTGACATCTAAGCTATCTAATTTGTACACTGAAAATGCATTTTGATACAATTGCTCTTCTTTATCTGGTACTGGTATTGTTAGCTCGGACTTCGCTTTCAAAAACGCTTGTAAATAAGTCTTGCGAGAGTTTAATGAGTATGGCTCACCATTTTTCATTTTGGCATTTTTTAGCTTATCTAAAGTCCACTGTGCATTTTGAATTGTCTTTTTAAATGTGGTTGTGTCATCTAAGATCTGGAAGAATATTTTTAACTGTGATTTATACTGGTGGACATATTCAGACGACAATAATGAAATTATATCCTGAAATGTATTATACTTTAATCTTGCATTAAATAAACGTGGCCATGTGATCACTGCAGCTTTTTTTCCTCTTCTAGTTGTGGGCTGGGCGTCTTGTTCTGGCAATTCATACAGGTCTTGCT
>CAISKC010000106.1 GCA_903885895.1 uncultured Legionella sp. | reverse complement strand
CGGGAGTGTTCTTTTATTGTCTTCATTCAATTGATTCAAAACATTTAAAGCTTTTAGTGTGTTGGATGTAGTGTTTTTTGATTCAGGCTGTAATGCCAGTAAGGCGAATAATTTTGGAGTGAATTGCCTGAAATAGGAATATTTTTTAGTAAACATTTTGAAAATTTGATTTTTTTTACCTTTTAATAAATCACGCATAGCAGGTATGTCTTTTTTTAGCTCATCAGGAAATCGTTCATATAGAACAAGGCGTAACTGATCATCAGGAATCGATTCGTCACGAATAACAACCTTTATTTCTTCATAATGAGTTAATGATTCTCTGATCAAGGCTTCATTCTGTTTAAATTGTTTATCTATGTAATTGCTTGACCGCGTATGAGAGAAATTTATCACTTTGATATAACTTGATATCACTAAATCCATGTTATTTTGATGAGCCTGTTTAAGAAAACAGACTAATGCAGTATACCGTCTTGTTGGCTCCATTTTTTTTATTCGATCCGCGGAGCAACGCTTAACCTCATTAGCTAGGGTACGTTGGTAATTATTATTCACATGCGTCAAATCGATCTTTAAGGCACCTGTTGCGATGATACACTCAGTGCGATCTATTAAATCCAACACCGCATCTGGTGATGCATTTTTGACAGGGGATTTTAAATCTTCAATGGGTGAATAATCGGATGTTACTTCCAGTAATGCATCAAGTTTATTAACAATGTCTGGAGATAAGCTCGCATGGATTTTATCAAATAATAATCGCCTTGCCAAAGAACGCTGAGCCTTTATTATGCGCAATAAAGTATCTTTGGCCGGAAGCAATATTTTCAAATCACGCAGAAATTCAACTGATTTAATTTGTAATAAGCTAATGGGTTCAAATTGTAATGCTTGTTGAAAAATAAAATCTTTCAACAAGTTTTGCGCATGGTCGCTAAAGGCACTGAGTTGCAAATAGGCGATGACTGTTTTTTGATGAGCAGATATTTTTTGCCTACTCGAATATAAATCAATAATGCTGTTGTCTATTGATAATTGCATTCCGGCATAAATCACTATTTCTTCAATAACCTCGAAAGGCGATTGACTTGGCACAGTGTTCAGTAACCTTATAAAAATAAGCTGATAGGCAAAACCCAACTTATTGTGTTCTCCGCGGCATTTATTGATCATAGAAAAATCTATGTCACTCAAGCTGCCATATTCAATGAGGCTGTATTGCGAAAAACTTCTATCCATTAATCAGGCCAAAGATGCGTAAATTTATCCGCAGATAATTCGGTATAGCGTACCGTGTGACGGATGTTTTTATGGCCAAGATATTGTTGTATAGTGCGTGTATCTTGGCTATCGTTTGCCAACTTGTATCCTGTTGAGTGCCGCAGCATGTGCGGGTGGATAGGGAAACCTAATTTTGCTTCTACACCTGCCCTGGCAACAATCTTTCGGAATGTCGAGTCAATCATTGGACTTTTGCGTTCGGAAATAAAAACATAGTCTGTTTGTGGGTAAGCCCGTTTTATTTTACGTAATGCTCGTAATTCTGGGCCAAACAGTGGGTGAACAGAATTAAAACCATTTTTACGACGATTCACTTGCATTAAACCCGAGGTCAGATCGATTTGTTGCCAGCGCAAAGAGACTAATTCAGAAACGCGCAAACCATGGCGGTAAGCCAATAAAATCATCGACGCATCCCGATGACCATGCCGCCCTTTTTTTTTGGCGGCGTCAATAAGCTGATCAATTTCATGCGGAGTTAAAAACTCACGTTCACGCCGCTCAATATTCGCTATTTTTTTGGGTGGATTAGACATGGAATATATAATCTTTCCCTAAAAGGGCTGTTTGTGGTCAACAAACTATACCTTGTTACCCCACTGAAAACAACAAATCAAATGTAAATCTTTCCCTAAATGGGTCGTTCTCGGGAAAGTTATATTTGTTTATTACTTACCCGAAGGGTGCTTGTTTTATACGGAATAACGGGTCTTTCCCTAAAAAGTTCTTTTTCGGTAATGTTTTAATTTTCACCCCTTTAAAATAAAAGTCTGTAGCTGTTTTTTTCAATGATTGCTTACGTCCTTTTGGGGAAAGTTTTTCATGTGGATCGTAAGTTTTAGGCTCTACAAGCCTTGCTGGGAGAGGAGATTTTGCTTATGTTACATTTACGCAGGAATGTGGTTAATACCCTTATCAGGACAAAAGCGTTGCACCATCTGCACGGTGGCTTGTGACAAGTGGGCATCCAAACAAATGAGGGTTTTGGCATTGGCCATTAAGTGTTGCAAGACGGAGAAGACCAATGGTTTTTGCTCAATATGAGACGTTAAGCGTGCGAGTACTTGTTCGATTTCATCAATGACGACAATATCATAGTGTTTGAGTGTGCCTTCGGCGGTTAATTTGCCGAGTGAGTTAAGACAGATGGCCAAGCGCGTCTCGATTTGCAAGTCGACGGTATCACACTCGTTATAGCTGACTAAGCCTAATCGTTGCGCCGCACTTTCGACCAATGAAATTAAGTGGGTGGTAAACAACACCGACTGGTTGGGGTGTTGTTTGACTAAAGCCTCAACGATGGCGGTTTTACCGGTACCAATGGCGGAGCGTACTAAATGCACACCGTCGCGGTCAAAGACGTCGCTGGGTAGATAACGGCTATGATAGGTGTGTTTGAGACCCTCGTTAAATTGCTGCGGCGATAGGGCGCCATGGGCATGGCGTGTGTAGCGGTGCAGCTCATGCCATAAGCCTAGATGAAGGTCTGGTTTGCACGGCAAGGTGGTTTTCAAGGCATCGAGACCTGCCAATTGGTGCAAGTCGTTAAAGTCGGTGGCGTGTTCAATGAGGTTTGCCTCAAAGCCTGCGAAATCAGGGGTACAGACCAAGGCATTTCGTAGTTTAAAAGCGGTGCGGTTGGCTTGAATCAGACCGGTGTTGCCTAACACGTGTCCGAACTTGGTTTGTTTCTTTGCTTTTTGCCAGTCATTGTCGGCCCAGATAAAGATGGGAGTTTTGTTATAATGGCGTTTTAAATGACGGCTGACCGGCAACAGGTTAAAGGCATCCAGCGCGCAAAAGACGGGCTCTCCCGTGGCCAGATGAATGCTGGCGGCAGTGGCCACCCCTTCGCAGACATGGATGGTGGTGGGTTTTACCGGCAAGGTGTCTTGGCCTATCACGGCGAAATGGCCTTTTTTAGCTAATCCTTTGCTAAAGCGCTTTTGGCCGTTGTTAAATACCCGCTGCAGGCCTAGGAAGGCTTGCTCACAGTTGGTGATGGTTAAGGCGATGTGGTCACGGGCATAGCGAATGCCGGGGATAACGGTGTCTTTGAAGCCTTTGCGATTTAGGTAGTGGCTGACGCCGGTTAAACGTAAAGTAGCCCAGTGGGCTTCATCGCGCGCTATCCAGTCTATAGTGGGTTTAATCGGTGCCATGATGGCGGGGTGAGTGGGCTTGATGATGGCTGGTCGGGTGGTGGTGTATCCCCCTATTCCCTTCGCCTGTATCCACATCTCTTTAATGGCTTGTTTACTGTCGAATTTAACGGAAAATTGCCCGTGGCGGAAGGTGAAATAAGTGAGGCGAAGCATCGGTACGCCGTCATGGGTGCTCTCAAGCGCGCCGCGGTAGCTTTGCTTGCGCGCTTTGTCTAGGTAGTGCCAGCGGTTGTCTAAGAGGAGACGGCCTATGGGCGCCTTTAAGGCTTCGGCTTGGTCGTTGATGAAGGACGTGCCTAAATCGATTAGGTGGGCAGTTATGGAGTGATTGTTTTGGGTTGCCCAATCAGTAAACGATAATGGGCTGGCTCGTTCGGACGAGCTCTTGTTGTTAAATTTCATGTATAGATATCCCTTGCACCAAAAATATTGATGTTTTTAGGGAACAAAGCTAAAATAATGGGTGTGTTAGTATTAAAGGCAATTACAGAGTCAGAATATTGAATTCTAGTCTTCTTTATTGCTTAGCTTTGTTCCAAATTAATGTTTTATCTGCCATGACCGGGCTTCGAAACCAGTCATGGCGCCGAACTAAAAATATAAATTCTTCTTACCCCACTCTCTCCCCTTTTTTCTAAATTTAATTGAAAATACTTACT
>CAISKC010000105.1 GCA_903885895.1 uncultured Legionella sp. | reverse complement strand
TACCATGCCACTCACTTCGCCACCAATGTATACCATACCAACACAAATAATCACCATCTGTAATAAGTCAGTAATTGCAACTGCCCACATGCCACCAAATAGAGTGTAAATTAAGATCGATCCGGATCCAATCCACATGCCAGCTAACTTACTTATTTCACCTGCAGATACCACGTTGAATACCAAGCCTAACGCTGTAATTTGCGCACCCACCCAACCCAAATATGAAATAACGATAGCTATGGTTGTGAGTACTTCAACTCCTCGCCCATAGCGTTTCTTATAAAAGTCACCTATGGTGAGTAGCTTCATACGATAGAGGGGTGCTGCAAAGAACAAGCCAACCAAAATTAAGCACAAAGCTGCACCAAATGGGTCAGCTACTACGCCGTGTAAACCCTCTTGCAAGAAGGTGGCAGGAATGCCTAATACTGCTTCAGAGCCAAACCAGGTAGCAAAAACAGTAGCAGTGACCATGTAAAACGGAAGGTGGCGTCCAGCAATAGCAAAGTCTTTAGTATTGTGTACACGACGTGCAGCCCAAAGACCAATCGCTACTGAAACTACCCAGTATGTAATTACAAACCAAAGTAACATGCGGATGCTTTGGTTTTGGGTTGAAAATGAGTCGTTAATAATTCGAGCATAAGGTAAATATCATGATATTAGTGGTTATATACTTACAAAATCCACCTTATAGTTAAGGCGCTTTAATCAAGATCTTAGTGAACAAATAAACTCATTATCTGTAACGAGATTAATAATATGATAGCAATGCTTAATCTTTTTTGCCAGCGCGCTTGCTGTTGTTGCACTTCAATTAAGTCAGCTATAACTTTCCTTAATGGCGCATCCTGTTCTGCTTGCGTTTGTTGAGTTAAAAATTTATGAACCAGACGCGGTGCCTGAGGCAGGTTTTTAAGCATAAATGGCAATTCTTTTTTAAGTGTTTTCACTACGCTACGCCAACCGATTTGCTCGCTCATCCAGCGAGTTAGGAAAGGCTGAGCTGTTTTCCACAAATCCAAATCAGGATCTAAATCGCGGCCTAGTCCCTCTATATTAAGTAAGGTTTTTTGAAGCATCACCAATTGAGGCTGAATAATGACACCAAAGCGACGTGACATTTGGAACAGGCTTAGAAGTATGCGTCCAAATGAGATTTCTTTTAGTGGCTTGTTAAATATAGGTTCACAAATAGCGCGCACTGCTGTTTCTAAGGCTTCAACATCGGTATCCTTGGGAACCCATCCCGATTCTATATGGGCTATTGCAACATCTCGGTAATCGCGGTTAAAAAAGGCAAGAAAATTACGCGCTAGATAATATTTGTCATTATCCGTTAGGGATCCCATAATGCCAAAATCTAGGGCAATATAGCGGCCATCATCCGCCACTTGAATGTTACCAGGGTGCATATCAGCATGAAAAAAACCATCTCGGAATACTTGAGTAAAGAATATTTGTACCCCATCCCGTGCTAGTTTAGAAATATCAATGTTCTTAGCTCTCAATACACTT
>CAISKC010000104.1 GCA_903885895.1 uncultured Legionella sp. | reverse complement strand
TGAATGATATGGCGATTCAAGCTCCCCCAGTTTTACGTCATATTCCAGAGAATGGGGATAGAGCTAGTTTATTAGCGAGTGTGGCAACGTTTGCACAGGCTCGGCCTCATAATAGGGACATTCAAGATATAGGTAAAATTTTGAATATGGGTTTGTCCATCGAGAACACCTCTGATGCTCAAGCTTATTTCAATCAAGAGTTTGAAACGTTAAAAGGTCATTTGAATACCTTACAAATGACGAGTCGATCGCTTTTGAACAGTGCATTGAATATTGTGATAACAGTCTTATTGGCTGTGTCGGTCATAGGCTTACCATTGGCATATTGTTCTAAATTGTTGGCAGCGAATGAGCGAGCTAGTGGTCATAAATTCATGTTTATTTCTTCTATAGGTGCTAAGCAAGCAGCGCAAATTGCGTGTCATGAAGCATTTAAAGAGACAGGTAACGAGTCGTTGAAATTTAGTCGGTCGTATTAAGTTCTTACTGGTGGGTTACCCTACAGAATATGTCGATTTCGTGTAGGGTGGACAAAGGAGCGGTAGCGACGTGCCCACCAGCATTTGTTTGTGTTAAACTAAGGGCTAATTTTTATTTTATCCTGTCTTTTAAAGTGACCACGTACTGCGGCACGTAAGCCTAAAGGATTTTCAGAGTATTTATGACAAATTATTGTGGTTATATCGCCTTGGTTGGGCGCCCGAATGTTGGGAAGTCAACTTTATTGAATCGGGTTTTAGATCATAAAATCAGTATTACATCACGTAAACCGCAAACCACACGTCATAGTATTTTAGGCGTGCGCACAGATGGTGCTCATCAGTATGTGTATGTTGATACCCCTGGTATTCATCTTGGTTCTAAAAAAGCCATGAATAAGATGATGAATAAAACCGCTATCCGCGTGTTGAATGATGTGGATGTGATTGTGTTTGTTATCGATGGCATGGTTTGGCGAGATGAAGATGATTATGTATTAAGCTTGATTCAATCTGCCAAAGTTCCTTGTGTTCTTGTGGTGAATAAAGTCGATAAAATTGTAGATAAACAGACATTGTTACCCTGGATCCAGCAGCTCGCTCAGCGCCATGATTTTGCAGCGATCATTCCTATTGCGGCACGCACTGGCTTACAAATTCCAGATTTACACGCCAAACTGCAAGCATATTTACCCGAGTCTCCGCATTTATTTCCTGATGATCAATTGACCGATCGCTCTTTAAAGTTTTTATGCGCCGAATTGGTGCGTGAGAAAATTTTTCGTCATTGTGGCCAAGAGTTGCCGTATGCGACCGCGGTAGAGATCGAATCATATCAAGATACACCCAAAATGGTGCGGATTTCTGTTTTGATTTGGGTCGACAAAGAAATGCACAAGCGGATGATTATCGGTGAAAAAGGCGAGAAATTGAAAGAAATGGCGACGCAAGCGCGTCTAGATATGGAAAAGCTTTTAGAGAAAAAAGTATTTTTACAATGTTGGTGTAAAGTCAAAACGGGATGGTCTGATAATGAG
>CAISKC010000103.1 GCA_903885895.1 uncultured Legionella sp. | reverse complement strand
ATAGAAAACGAACAAGCCAAAACAAATGTGATTGAAATAACCAAAATGGCTAATTAAATAACTAACTCGATGGGCCGGATAAATGGGAATTTACAGCAAAATTTGGACTTGACCGCGTCTAATATCACAATTGATATCGGTTCTCCGTCTTTACTGCACGCTATATCCAGTCCAAACCAATGGTCCTGATAATTAATGAGGCATTGTTCACGGAGTGGTTTCGTCTGAGCCTGTAATTTAGTAAATAGATCCAAAAGCTCCGTGGGCTCACGAGCAGGTTCAATACAAATTAAAGTAGGTTTAAACCCTTGCATACGAATGTAAGTCTTTATATCTTTCGTCGTAAAAGGATAGTTTTCTGTAGAAGAAGCTTGCATCAGTGCTCTTTAAGTCAATACATGGCGCAATTATACCATGGTGATCCAAAAAAGAACAATATAGTTTTTTAAAAACCAAAAACACAGCATGTCACGAGACTCTGTAAATCGCGCCTAAAATCGCAGGTTTGCTTGCTCCGGTAATATGCGTAAGATCCAAATGTGTACCGGAAAGAGTCTGATGAGCCAGCCACGCGAACATCATGGCTTCTAAAAAATCGGGATCAATCCCCAAATCTTGTGTACTCAGTACGTCAACATTAGGTAACAATTTACGTAATTGCGTCCGCAATGCTTGATTATGAGCCCCACCACCACACAAAGCCAAACGTTGAATAGGTATCAAGCTCGTCGTGACCGCCTGCATAATCGTTTGAGCAGTCAGGGCTAATAATGTAGCCTGCACATCTTGTGGTGCATAATTAGGTTTTAACACGCGTTGTAACCATGCTGGAGAAAAATAAGACTTACAAATACTCTTGGGATACGGTAATTGAAAATACGCATCACTCAATAGAGCTTGCAGCAACTCTGGTATCACCGTACCTTGCGCCGCATAGGCCCCATCATGATCGTAGGGTTGATCTAATTGTTGTCGGATCCAAGCGTCCATCAAACAATTGCCAGGTCCCATATCATAGCCATAAGTCGGAGCTTGATGTGGTAAAAAAGTAATATTCGCAATACCACCGATATTCACCACCGCCAAAGAGACTTTATCTTGGCCGAATACCGCTTGATGATACAATGGTGCAAACGGTGCGCCCTGACCGCCCAGCACAACATCTCGCGTTCTAAAATCTGCGACAACCGTCAGACCCGTTGCCTCTGCTATGGTATGCGGACAAGCTAATTGAATGGTATACGGCGAAGCGGCTGTAACATCATGCAAAATCGTCTGGCCATGACTACCTATCGCTGTCACAGCATTGCTATCAACACCACATTGCAGCATTAAATCATTGGCTGCTGCACCAAATTGTTGACCGAGCAACGTGTGCAATTGCCAAACTTGTGGCAATGTGACAGTCTCTGCGGTCACAAGCGCTTGAATATGATCATAAGCTTCTGCGCTATATGGTTTGGTTAATCCCCCTAACAACCGATGTGTTGCGACGTCAATGAGGGCGGCATCGATGCCATCCATACTGGTTCCCGACATCAGTCCCAAGTAGATACTCATATTGGATCTACCTTAAAGCAGCGAAAAAAATTGGCGGTCGTCGCAGCAGCCAAATCTGCATAATCCATCTCACGCAACGCAGCCACAAATAAAGCCACATGTTTCACCAAGGCTGGATGATTTTGTTTCCCTCGAAAAGGTACTGGCGCTAAATAGGGTGAATCTGTCTCAATGAGCATGCGATCTAACGGTACTTTTTTAGCGGTTGCCTGCAAATCTACAGCGGATTTGAATGTAACAATCCCTGAAAATGAAATATAAAAATTGAGATCTAAAGCTTGTTGTGCAACCTCCCAGCTTTCGGTGAAACAGTGCATCACACCACCAATCTCCTGTGCACGTTCTTCTTGCATAATTCTAATGGTATCAGCACTAGCTTGGCGTGTATGAATAATCAGAGGTTTTTGCGTAATCAGCGCCGCACGAATATGTTGTCGAAATCGTTCCTGCTGCTCAATTTTCTCTGGCTCAGACTCTGTACGATAGTAATCTAAACCCGTTTCACCTATCGCAATACAAGAGCGATGCTGTGCCAAACGCACCAGTTCAGCTGCGTCGATTCCTGACGAACCTGTTTCATCGGGATGTACTCCCACAGACATATAAATCTCTGGGTATTGATCGACTATCGCCTCAATATTGGCAATATCCTTCAACGTCACGCACACTGTCAACATCCGAGCGACATCCTGCGCATGCGCTTGTGCAATGACATGCCGCAAATCTTGATCAAAATCGGTCAAATCCAACATATTTAAATGGCAATGCGAGTCAATCAACATGTGAAACACTTCCCTCTAGGAAATCCAACCATATCCGTTCCCACACCATGGTGGCATTCAAATTAATATTATGTTGCACTTGACGTAGCATAGCATAAATTGTGTCCAATTGTTCAAACAAACAATCTGGACGCCATGGTTTAGAAAAAAATACATAGCTTTGATATGACTCATCTAGTTTGTCATTTTGTAATAAATTTCGTTGAATTAACTTCGTCAACACCGTTGAAAAAAACCACAACATATCCTGCAACGGATAATCCGCCCATTGTGCAGCTAGCACACAAGGCGACATTTGCTTTGCAAGCAACGCGTCGATACCCTCTAATAGTTTAAAACGTTGTGCGCATAAAATACCACGAGGTGTAGACTCAGCATAAGCTTGGCCAAGTGCTAGCGGATCATCATCCAGAAAATCTTGCCCGATAGAGATCTGTTGGCAACGACTCAGAATGGTAGGCAATAATAAACTTGGATTCGTAGTCACTAAAATAAATAGGGTCGAGGTGGTCGGTTCTTCCAGAATTTTTAATAGAGCCGAAGCAGCAGCCTGATTCATCGCTTCAGCAGGTTGAATCAGCAAAATTTGTCGATCGCCTAATTGGGGTGTCTGATAAGCGATAGTCTGAATATCACGAATTTGCTCAATCTTAATCGATCCAGAGGGGGTCTCAGGTCGGATAGGATAAATATCCGGGTGAATATCTTGCAAAACTTTCACACACATTTTACAAGACCCACATGGCGCTGCAGCAAGATCTAAACACATGATCTGCGCCAGCAAACGATCTAAAAAAGGTTCTTGCCGTAACGTAGCAGGCACGACTATCAATAAGGCTTGTGCCATACGTGCTCGCTGACGCATTGTAGCGATCTGTGACCAGATCGCCGCATTGGGTAAGAGATTACTCAGATTACGCAACGTCATAATGAGATACCAAATACTGGCGCAATGCCCGCTCTAAATCAGCTTGGACTTGCACTAAAGGTTGACTCGCATCAATCACCACAGCAGAAGGATACGTTGGAAGATAGGTCAGATAACTCGCATGCACCGCTTGAAAAAATGCGAGAGACTCTTGTTCGATTCTATCCAATTTACCACGTGTCAAAGCACGCTGCAGACCTAATTCCGGTGAAATATCCAAATAAAATAACAAATCTGGCTGAACATCCCCCACACACAACGCCGATAATTGTTGCAATACTACTGGTTGAATACCGCGACCACCACCTTGATATGCAAAGCTAGACAATTCACAGCGATCCGCTAATACCCATTTTCCTTGACTCAACGCCGGCTTAATCACGGTTTCTATTAATTGAACTCGTGCTGCGTAAAATAATAATAATTCAGCCCTGGGATCCAAGGGTTCTTGGTCAGCATGCTTCAAAAGATTGCGAACCGTCTCACCTACGACTGTGCCACCTGGTTCTCGTGTCGTGACCACGGGGATACCTTGGGTTTCAAGTAGATCTTGCAAGGAATGCAAAGCCGTAGATTTTCCAGCCCCTTCTAATCCTTCCACCACTAATAATCGGCCACGTTTCATCATCATTTTCTCATATACTGATTAATCGCCTCACGGTGCTTGGCATACGTTGTAGTAAACTCATGTGTGCCATCACCTTTGGCCACAAAATACAAATAGGAACTCACCTCTGGTTGACTAGCAGCATCGATGGCATCCGCAGACACCATCGCAATCGGCGTAGGAGGTAACCCTTTATAACGATAGGTATTATAAGGAGAGTCAATCGTCATTTGTTGGTGATTCAACGTCCCCTGATAAGCCTCTCCTAACGCATAAATAACCGTAGGATCCATTTGTAACAACATATGATTTTTCAAACGATTCAAGATAACACCTGAAATCAAACGTCGCTCCTGAGGTAAGGCCGCTTCTTTTTCTAAAATAGATGCGACAATCAAGAGTTCATAAGGATTTTGATAGGGTAATATGGGATTGCGTTTTTGCCAAGCTTTCGTCAAAACTTTATCAAGCTGTACATTCGCACGCTGTAAGAGCGCTTGGCCAGCAGATCCTGCATCATACATATAGGTATCAGCGAGTAATAAGCCTTCTGGTATAGCATGCTGTGCACGCAATTTCGACCAGTCATTTGCTTGATAGTCCAAGTAAGGTGCCGTTTGCAAGTCTTCACTAATTTGACTCACCGTGCTACCAGGTCGAATCATAAAATTTTTGCGTAAGACATCCCCTGCAACAATACGTTGAAGGAGATGTTGAACCGATTCACCAGATTGCACTTGATAAACACCAGCACGCAATTTTCCAGATATATCTTGCATGCGTATCAAATAAGACCACAAGCGCACCGAATGAATCCAACCCTGTGCATACATCAGTCTTACCAAAGCTGTCGCCGTCGTCGATTTATCGACACGGATGATGACAGACTCATGGTTTTGTACAGGAATAGGACGGTAAATCATCCGGTACAATTCAAAACCAAATAGAGACAGGATCACAGCCAATAATGCGAAACTGTAAACAATGATACTAATACGACATCGACGTGTTAGGATCACATTACGCTTAGGTTAAACACTTAAACAATAGGCTACCATTTGTGCCGCCAAATCCAAGTGAATTACTCAATGTATACTGAATTGGACGATATTGCGCTGTATGTGCAACAAAATTCAGATCACATCCCTCATCAGGATTGTCTAAGTTAATGGTAGGTGGTGCAACTTGATCACGAATCGCCAACACAGAAAAAATGGCTTCGATAGCCCCTGCAGCCCCCAAAAGATGACCTGTCATCGATTTGGTGGAACTCGCAGCTAATTGATAAGCATGCTCGCCAAATACACGTTTAATCGCTTTGGCTTCATTAATATCATTTAATTGCGTAGAAGTACCATGCGCATTGATATAGTCCACAACCTCAGGTTGCACGCCTGCATCATCTAAAGCCGCTTGCAAACACCGCGATGCACCATCGGCATCCTCATCAGGAGACGTAATATGGTACGCATCTGCTGACATACCAAATCCAACCAACTCAGCATAGATATGCGCATTACGCGCTTTGGCATGTTCGTATTCTTCAAGCACTAAGATACCTGCGCCCTCTCCCATCACAAAACCATCTCTATCACGATCCCAAGGGCGTGACGCTTTTTCAGGATCATCGTTTCGTTTTGATAAGGAGCGCACAGCTGAGAAACCAGCAAGACATAATGGCGTATTGGTCATTTCTGCCCCACCAGATACCATGACATCCGCATCACCCGCAGCAATCATCCTCGCAGCCAAACCAATATTATGTGTACCGGTTGTACAAGCTGTTACCACCGCAATATTAGGCCCTTTCAACTGATGTTCAATCGATATTTGTCCAGCTAACATATTAATGATGCCCGCTGGGATAAAAAAAGGAGACACTTTACGCGGACCACCTTGGGTCAATCGCTCATAATTATTTGTAATGGTTTGAATACCACCAATTCCCGCACCCACAGCCACCCCAGCACGCAAAGATAAAGCTGCATCCATCACCAAACCGGCATCTTTCATCGCTTCCTGCGCAGCAATCATGCCATACTGCGTAAACGGATCCATTTTACGAGCATCTTTGGCTGGTAGATATGCTTCCACATCTAAACCCTTCACTTTAGCCCAAATTTTAGTAGGATAATCTGTGCAATCAAACCCAGTTACTGGTCCAACACCACTTACTCCATTTAAAATATTCCGCCAAGTTTCTTCAACAGACAAGCCAACCGGGGTAACCATACCCATCCCAGTCACTACAACCCGCCGTTTCATCAAAGATCTACTCAAAATATGACTCCTAAAGAAGACTATTCATCATCCAGACTGTGCAAGGCAAACACGCATACATATGACATGAACGACGCGTGCCCCACCAGCCTTTGTGGACAATAAATGAACCGTTATGAACGTTACTTTTGTTCTTTATCCTCATGATGTTTCGTGATATACACAATCGCATCATTGATAGTTGTAATTTTTTCAGCGATTTCGTCTGGGATTTCCAAATCAAAATCTTCTTCAAGAGCCATAACCAATTCAACAGTATCCAACGAATCAGCACCTAAATCTTCAACAAATGCAGAATCATTTTTTAACTCTTCTGATTTCACACCTAATTGTTCCATCACAATTTTTTTGACTCGTTCTTCAATTGTACTCATTTCGTATTTATCCTCTTTGATTTTAAAAAAATTTCTGAGCAGTATACCGCTCCCCATTCTCTGATCACAACTGTCATAAACAAATGTTAACAGAGTCTAATCCATATACATACCGCCATTCACATGAATGGTTTCGCCTGTGACATATGCCGCTGCGTCTGATGCTAAGAAAGCAACAACACCTGCTACATCTGAAGCTTGACCCAATCGTTTCATAGGAATTCTTTTCAGCATTTCTTCTTTCACAAAATCAGGCAACGATGCCGTCATTTCAGTATCAATAAAACCAGGCGCTACCACATTCACCGTCAAACCTCGACTTGCCATCTCGATAGCCAAAGAACGGGAAAACCCTGCTACACCGGCTTTGGCTGCAGTATAATTAGTTTGACCAGAGTTACCGCTTGATCCTACTACGGATCCAATATTGATGATTCGACCCCAACGGGCACGAAACATGGGTTTTAAACACGCCTTGCTCATACGATAAACGGAATTCAAATTTGTTTCAATGACTCGAAACCATTCTTCATCTGACATTCGCAATAATAAATTATCTGCTGTAATTCCAGCATTATTGACTAAAATAGCAGGACTTTTCTCTTGGTCGGCCAACGTCTCCATCACTTGTTCAACCATATCTTGTTGGGTCACATCTAGCACAAGACCTTCCCCTTTCAGGTTATTAGCCGCTAGCATCGCTGAAATTGTCTCAGCACCCGCTACAGATGTAGCCGTACCAATCACATAAGCGCCATTGACAGCCAGGCTATGTGCAATCGCACTACCTATGCCTCGGCTTGCGCCCGTTACCAAAGCAATTTTATCTTTTAAGTTCATTTACAATCCTCATAGAATATCTTGTGCTGTGGACAGATGTATCGCTTTATCAATACGCTTCGTCAAACCGGTTAAAACTTTTCCTGGACCACATTCTACAATGCGCTCTATCCCCTGCTTTTGCATCATTTGAATCGTTTCTACCCAGCGAACTGGTGAACATAACTGTCGTTGCAACAAGGTCCGAATTTGCTCCGGAGACTGATAAACACTCAAATCCACATTCGAGATCACAGGTACTTTTGGCGTCTGAAAAGGTGTTTGCCCCAAAGCTTCTGCAAACTTATCTGCAGCCGGCTTAAGTAATTCGCAATGGCAAGGCACTGAAACAGGAATGAGCTTCGCCATTCTGGCTTGAGCCAACTCTGCTAACACAATGGCACGCATCACTGCAGCATGATGTCCTGCGATCACAACTTGACCCGGTGCATTATAATTTGCTGGCGTGACTTGCTCATGATTGTTAGTGCTTTGCTGACAAAGGTCCCTCACCTGATCATCGCTCAAGCCGATTATTGCGGCCATCGCACCTACCCCTAAAGGAATGGTTGCTTGCATCAATCGACCGCGTGTTTGCACTAATTTTGCCGCATCGAGCAAGGTAACAGCCTCAGCACATACCAACGCTGCATATTCTCCCAAACTATGACCTGCCATCATGCTGGGAAGCGACGCTTGTTGACGTTGTAACAATTGAAATAGGGCCACATCCGCCGTCAACACAGCAACTTGCGTATGCTCCGTTTGATTAAGCAGATCTTCCGGACCATTTTGCACCAGACTCCAAACATCAAACTGCAAATGATCCGAAACTGTGGCAAAAGTCGCAACAATTTCAGGGTAAATCTTAGCTAAATCCGCCAGCATTCCTACAAATTGAGAACCTTGGCCTGGAAAAACAACAGCATAATTCATCATGATGTACTCTTTGTTCTTATTATTTACGACGCATAACCAAAAAACTTCAACTTATGGCTACGCGCTGTATGCCCCATAACGGGAATTTATTTTTTATAGTAACAAACCCTGGTTCATAAAATCTGTGATTTGGTCACGCACCAAATTAACAACGTTGGATTTGACTTGTAACATCGCTTCTTCGATTGCAAACTGGAAAGCAATCGCATTAGCACCACCATGGCTTTTTACCACAATACCATTCAGCCCTAAGAGACTTGCACCATTATAACGGGCGGGATCCAAACGTTTCTTAAGATGGGTTAAAGCTGGTTTTGCTAGTAATCCGAGTATTCTCGACCACCAGTGGCGCTCGAAAGACTCTTTCAAAAAAGTAACCATTAAATGGGCTAAGCCTTCGCTCGCTTTCAATGCAACATTGCCAACAAATCCATCGCAAACGACCAAGTCCACATCACCCGTATAAAAATGGTTTCCTTCCACATAGCCCACATAATTCAATAGTTCGCATTCTGCCAACATATGTGCTGTACGTTTGACTTGATCATTGCCTTTGATTTCTTCTACGCCAATGTTCAATAAGGCAATTTTTGGTTTTATTTTCTGATCTAAAGCCTGTATCAATGCTGAACCCATGACCGCAAATTGAAACAAATGTTCCGCGCAGGAATCCACATTAGCACCTAGATCAATCACACGAGTGCGGCCATTCATAGCAGGTAACTCGGCAATAATAGCTGGCCGGTCAATGCCAGGAAGCGTTTTTAAGACAAAACGCGCCGTCGCCATCAAAGCACCCGTATTACCTGCACTCACACAAGCTTGCGCTCGACCATCGCGAACCAAATTAATGGCGATTCGCATAGAGGATAGTTTTTTATTGCGCAAAGCGTGAGAAGGCAGTTCATCCATGCCCACCACTTCAGAAGCATGTTCAACGGAAATTTGTGAGGAAGCAGATAACGAATACCCGGATTTTTGCAAACCTGACTTAATTCGGCGTTGATCACCTACTAATATCAAGTTCAAATCAGCGTTTTTTTGAACGGCATGAACCGCAGCAGGTATGACAACAGTCAACCCATGGTCGCCGCCCATAGCATCGATTGCAATGGTAATAGTATTCAAAGAGTTACTCTTTATCTTCGTAAACAGTTCCCCTGTCAATCACCTGATTTCCTTTAATGTCATATCCGTCAGGACTAATATGATGTCGCAGATGCGTTTCACCTGTTGTCTTATTCACTGATAAAGTTGGAAATTTCAGCGCGTCATGTGAACGTCGCATATCGCGTCGTGAGCGCGATTTCTTATTTTGTTGAACGGCCATACGTATTTCTCCTAACCAATTTCTTACTGTTGGGCGTGAATTTTACAAGCTTTTTGAACAAGACTCAACAGTTCTCATGTTTTTCTGGACAAAATAAATGAAGATCATCTGTTGCAATCGCTATTAAATCCATGTCATCACCAGGTTCTACGATGCAATCAATCGACGCCATCATGCGGTCTGCTGTCGCTTCATCCGGACATATTGCCAACTCACTGCTATGCTCATAAGCGTGATTAAAGTCTTGAGCACAACGTTGACAATGAATCGTCAATTGGCCGCTGATCTTTAAATCCACATGATAATAATGTGGCTCCTGCCGTACAACAATTTCACAATGCACGTCACAGGGACTTTGAACATAATAAGGCACACGCTCTTGCAGTTGTAAGGTCACCTGGGAAGAGTTTGCTTGTTTGGCTAACGTTTTTAGGGATCGTAATATCATAGTTTAATTAAGGGTTCATCTAAATTGCAACAGAGCGCAGTATAGCTTAAAATGTGCTCTTTTGTTAAGAGATGTCGATTTTGCGTCAAAAAGTAATAGTCGGAATGTCCGGAGGCGTTGATTCTTCGGTTGCTGCTTATTTATTACAAACTGAGGGCTACCAAGTCGAAGGTTTGTTCATGAAAAATTGGGAGCAAGACGATACCCAGACGTATTGTGCTGCAGCCAAAGACTTAGCCGATGCACAAGCAGTCTGCGATCAGCTCCACATCCCTTTGCATACGGTAAATTTTTCTGAGCAATATTGGCAACATGTTTTTACTCATTTTCTAGAAGAATATCAACGTGGTCGTACACCTAATCCAGATATTCTATGTAATAAAGAAATCAAATTTAAAGTTTTTTTTGATTACGCGCTCGAACTCGGCGCCAATTATATTGCCACAGGGCATTATGCCAAAGTCACACACAATGAAGATATTGGGCTTTTATATAAAGCCAAAGACCGTAGTAAAGATCAGACTTATTTTCTGCATGCCGTGGCACCGCAAACTTTAGCCAAAACATTATTTCCAATCGGTGATTACCTCAAAAGCGATATTCGAACCATTGCCGCAGAACAAGGTTTTGTCACACATGCCAAAAAAGATTCAACTGGTATTTGTTTTATTGGCGAAAAAAGATTCAAAGCCTTTCTGAATGAATATCTCTTAGCACAACCAGGCGATATCAAAGATACGTTTGGAACCGTCATTGCGCAGCATGATGGACTCATGTTTTATACATTAGGTCAACGCCAAGGCTTAAAAATTGGTGGATTGAAGGCCGCGCAACAAGAACCGTGGTATGTGGTAGACAAAGATATTCCGAATAACAGCTTAATCGTTGCGCAAGGATTACATCATCCCATGCTATACGCGCAAGGTTTGCAATGTGGACCCATCCATTGGTTACTGGATACACCGCCTCAACTCCCCTACACTTGCTATGCTAAAATTCGCTATCGTCAAACCGAGCAACCCTGCCTCATTTCCCCTGAGCAAGATGGGATGCATTACATCATGTTTTCCGCCCCCACACGCGCCATCACACCGGGTCAATCTGTGGTGTTTTACCAACAAAATCAATGCTTGGGTGGCGCTGTGATTGAAGCGGTGATTCGCTAATATACTTGTTGCTAATGAATTTTAATGTCTGTCGTGCTTAAAAGGCCGTTGTAGAGATCCTTTATTATTTGGTATTATTATTTTTTTCCACTTTGTCGTCTGATCAGTGCACTCACAAGCAGATTCGTTGTTACAGGTTGAACAAGCATCACCACATCCTGAAAATGCTGATTGAAATGATGTTATTCCTAGTATGAAGGTAGAGCAATTACAGGCTTGGGACAGTTTCCTGAAAACTGTGTCGAAGCTACTGCAGCACAGGTATATTAGAATCCTGAAACTCTCAGCCGTTCTTACCTTGGTGGTTTGGGATGACGATAAATAACGATATCTTCAGGCTTTGCATGATCTTCAAAGTCATACCGTTTAATAAATTTTAGTAAAGCAGCAAATTGCAATAATGCACGCCAAAAAGCACCGCCACGTTTGATTTGCGTTGCCTCAGATCGTTGATCAAAAATAGGGGCTAAACGACTACTGGGGCAATCAATGATGAGATCTTTGAGTATGATTTTTTTTGGTGTAAATGAGTAAACTGTATGCGACTCTGCATAGGGTTCCTGCGTTTCAGCGCGTGTATGCTTCTTACTCTTGCCAGCAGGAAGGATTTCTATCCATTCTCTGTATTTATTATGTTCAGTAATTTGCACACCATCCGATGTACTATCAAAATTTACAGTAAAAGCAGATTGAGACATTTTTATGTTCGGAAACTTCTCCAATGCGCAGTGAGTAGCATAGTAATAAGTGGCATGCTGAATGCCATGAGCAAATTGTAAACTGGCATGCTCCGCCGCAATTCGGGCTTTTGCGGGTGATAGATCTTTAAAAAGATACGTTCTAAAAAACCGTCTTAAATCTGCCCTGCCAGCAAATTCAAGCTGCTTGCATTCACCATTTTTAAACATCTGAGCACGCAAATCGGACAATTTTATCCCATTGATAAAATAACCACATTTATCGCCGGCATTCACTTGTCTGTTCCAATCTTTTACTGCGACCTTACCTGCTTCTGATTTTAAGATGGTTTCTTTACCATTATAAGAAAAAAAACCCTGATTTCTATGTTTCCATAAATCAACCATGGCTATCCTCAGCTTTTTATGATTAATATTGGCTCTATTAGTATAGTATACATACTTTATATATGCCATTTATGGAAACCTTGCTGTAGCGCAACGAAATCAAGATTGATACCTGCAATACAAAGTTATGGTATAATGAGATAGGACTTACGCAAAACTCCGCGGTCGAGGCGGATTTAGTATTTAATCAGGAAGTTTAGATGACTAAATGACCGAATTAAATACCAAATCCAACGAAGAGATCGGGGTTTTACGTAAGTCCAATAAAATATTTTCCCCATCAGCTAAGGAACACGCATATGGCAGCTATCTCCGGTGTACAGCAACACGTACCCACTGTGCAACAATCATTAGGCCCTACTGTGCAGGTTACCATCGACGCTGCTAATAAAGTCGCTGAATTAGTGGCAGAAGAGCAAAATCCCAATTTGCATTTACGTGTTTATATTACGGGAGGTGGCTGCTCTGGTTATCAATACGGTTTTACGTTTGATGAAAAAATTCAAGAAGATGATACCGTGATTGAGCGCGCTACGTCGCAACCGAATACCACCATCAAATTATTAGTGGATTGTATCAGCATTCAATTGCTCAATGGTGCAGAGATTGACTATACCAGCGGGATTCAAGAACAATTCATTATCCGAAACCCCAATGCTAAAACGACCTGCGGATGCGGATCGTCATTTAGTGTAGGAGAAGAAGATGAAATCATGTAGGGGCGACCGGCGGTCGCCCGATGCATCCCTATACTGCTTACAAATATAACCTTAATAAGATTTGATTATCACGGGTGTACCAACTTCCATAAAATTATAATATAACCATTTTGCATCTTCCGGAGGAACACGGATACATCCATGACTGGCATTATAATTAGGCACCTCATAAGAACCATGCACTGCATAATATTTAGAAAAAAACATGCAATATGGCATAGGAGATCCGCCTCTACCAACCGGATAACGGCTAGAGCGGCACCCTGCACCTCCTTTTGAAATCACATAATGAGTACCTGTAGGTGTTCTACAAGCACGTCTAATATCTGGACAATACGCTCGACCAGAAGAACCATGACCAGATTTGACCACTTTGCCATCACCATTAATTGCAGTCCAATGTAGTGTTTTGGGGTCAAATACAAATTTACCTTTCGCAGCAAGCTCATAGCCATACTCAAAGATATTTGTTTGCGCTGCAATAGTGCTCCATATTAATAAAGTAGACACTAAACAAAGTGCAAGCACGACTGGTTTATGATCCCATGGTTTCTTTTTCATGATTGATCCTTAAATAGATCTCCTTTATGTATAATTATAGTCTATGTTTGACTGTTTTATAGGCGAATTGACAAGATTTGTCAGCCAATCATGCATATAGTGATGGCCAAAAGGGATTATTTTTATGGAGCAAGGCATGATAAAAAAGTAAGTTGGGCCTTCGGGCCCAACAAATATTTAATCTTTGACCAAGGTTTGCATAAACGCTTGATGGCGCTGCAATTCGTCTGCATTGGCATACACAATTGGCGCATTGGACGACAACTCAATTTTTGGTGTTTGTGCCACAGACGGCTCATTCGCACCTAGTCCAGTCTCACCAAATAAGTCCGTTTGGCCACCGGTCATCGCTAAATAAAGTTGCGCTAGGATTTGTGCATCCAATAATGCACCATGTAATTGTCGATGCGTATTGTCAATATCATAACGTTTACATAGCGCATCTAAATTATTACGCTGACCAGGATGCTTCTTTCTAGCCAATAATAACGTGTCCACAACTGAACATTTCTGTTCCATCGATTCAGCATGTTGCGCTCGCTTTAATTCGGCATTTAAAAATCCCAAATCAAATGCAGCGTTATGAATGATTAATTCCGCTTTTTCAATAAACTTTAAAAATTCTTGATAAATCGTTTTGAACTCAGCTTTATCTCGCAGAAATTGATCGCTGATGCCATGAACTCTAAAAGCCGCCTCATCTACCAAGCGCTTCGGATTTAAATAAACGTGATAGGTCTGCCCAGTTAAACGACGATTGATTAACTCTACACATCCAATTTCTATGATGCGATGTCCCAAATCATGACCAATCCCTGTCGTTTCTGTATCTAAAGCTACTTGTCTCATCCCTCTTCCTCATATCGGACTCTATGCAATGGTCTATTGATGATTCGCTAGCTTGAGCCAAAATGGCACGCTTCTTGAGCATCGGAGCACAAAGAATCGCACTATTTTGGCCAAGGTAGTAGAATTGTCAATAGACCTTAATTGTCAATGGGTCCTAGTACAGCTATACTTGCGTGCTTTACTTCACTTCGTATTGCGTGCCCATGTCAAATGCATTTCTAATCGATCATCATACCATAAACAAAACGGCTTGGGGGCAATTATATGGCGCGAGTCTGGCTTTAGCCTTTGCCGAGTATTGTCAACAAACGCCTGGGATCAAACTGTGCATCACACCTGATAATTGGTATGCCAAGCATTTCATGGATGAACTGCAATTTTATTTAAAAGATCAGCCCAATCCGCAAGAAATTTTGGTTTTCCCAGATTGGGAAACGTTACCCTATGATCAATTTTCTCCGCACCAAGACATCATCTCTGAGCGCCTTGCAACCCTAAGTCGTTTGCAACAGCTAAAAACAGCAATTATTATCAGTTCTGTTAGCACAGTCATGCATAGACTCTGTCCGCCAGACTTTGTTCAGCAACATAGTTTGCTATTACAATGCCAACAAAACCTAAACATTGAAACATTTCGTCAACAATTGGTACAAGCAGGTTACCATCCTGTCAATACCGTGTTAGAGCATGGCGAATTCGCATTACGCGGCGCTATTTTAGATCTGTTTCCCATGGGCAGCAACGTACCATTCAGAATCGAATTATTTGACGATGAGATTGCAAGTTTGCGAAGCTTTAATCCTGAAACTCAGCGAACCATTGATAAAATTGATAAGATTCATATTCTACCTGCCAGAGAAATACCCTTAAGTGAACAAGGCATCACTTTCTTTCGTCAAGCGTTTCGCAATGAATTTACCGGCAACCCTAGTCAAATCCCACTCTATGAAGCGGTGAGTGCAGGGCAAACATCGGCTGGCATTGAATATTATTTACCTTTGTTTTTTCCCAAAACAGTCAGTTTTTTTGATTATTTACCGGCAGATGCCAGTGTCAGTTTGATCGGAACCCCTCTCGATTATGCTGAAAAATTTTGGCAAGAAGTCACACAGCGCTTCGAACAAAGAGGCCATGATCGGACTCGCCCTATTTTAAAGCCTGAATACTGCTTTTTATCACCCAATGAATTCTTAAGCGCTACGAAACGCTATACAAGAATCATATTATCGCATGAGCCATGTAGCCATAAAAAAAATAGCCACAATTTTAAGATCACTCAGCCACCCCTATTTACCATAGATCGCCACAACTCAGAACCTTTTCATGCATTCAGCACTTGGTTTCACCATGCGAAACGCCGCACACTCATTGTCGTAGAGTCGCTTGGTCGGCGTGAAATCGTATTAGATTTACTGAAGCAATCCCATATTCTTCCAAAATGGAAAGAATCTTGGCACGATGTCATAGCAGATACCAACCCTATCAGCATTACGATTGGAGCATTGCAGGATGGTGCTGAATTAGAACAGCTCTCCATTATCGTTGAATCACAATTATTTGGTCAGCAAGCCACCCCACAACAGCGTAAAACCAGTAAAAGCATCGATCCCAATGTTATCATTCGTGATCTAGCTGAATTACGTATTGGCGCACCTGTTGTCCATCTGCAATTCGGTGTGGGTCGTTATCAAGGATTACAAACCTTTGTCCATGATGGTTTATCCAATGAATTCTTATGCCTGAGCTATACCGGTGACGATAAAATCTATGTGCCTGTCACTTCTTTGCATCTTATCAGTCGATATACGGGTGCCGATGCCGAGCATGCACCATTACATCGCTTAGGCTCCGATCTGTGGCAAAGAGAAAAGAAAAAAGCTGCTGAAAAAATCCATGATGTCGCCATTGAATTATTAGAAATTTACGCCAAACGAGCTGAAGCAACGGGTCATTCTTATCATATAGACAAAGCTGATTATCAACGCTTCGCAGCAGGATTTCCTTTTACGCTCACACATGATCAACATACTGCCATTGAGCAGATTATCCAAGATATGGCATCCAAAAGACCCATGGATAGATTAATTTGCGGGGATGTGGGTTTTGGTAAAACTGAAGTTGCCCTACGGGCAGCCTTCATTGCAGCCCATGAGGGCAAACAAGTTTGTATCCTCACGCCCACGACCTTATTAGCTGATCAACATTTTGCAACCTTTCGCGACCGCTTTGCTAATTTTCCAATCTCCATTGAATTGTTATCGCGATTTCGGAGTGATAAACAGTCAGAAAAAGTGGTACAGGACCTAGCGAATGGGCAAATTGATATCGTAATTGGTACCCATAAATTATTACAAAAAACCATCAAATTTCATCATTTAGGCTTGCTCATCATTGATGAAGAACATCGATTTGGTGTCAAACAAAAAGAGTATATCAAAGCATTGCGTGCCAATGTGGATCTATTGTGTATGACAGCGACGCCTATTCCACGCACGCTAAATATGGCAATGGCTGGCATTCGTGACATTTCTTTAATTGCCACACCACCCGCCAAACGTTTGGCTATCAAAACCTTTTGGCAAGAGCGCTCAGATAGCATTATGAGCGAAGCCATTTTGCGCGAAATTCTTCGCGGTGGACAGGTGTTCTTCCTACATAATAATGTCCAAACCATTGATCTCATTACACAAGAATTACAAAAATTGGTACCCCAAGCAAAAATCCGCAATGCCCATGGCCAAATGCGCGAGCGAGAATTAGAGCGCATCATGTCTGATTTTTATCATCATCATTTTAATGTCCTCGTATGTACGACTATTATTGAAACAGGGATCGATATCCCTACTGCCAACACAATTATTATCGACCGTGCCGACAAATTTGGTTTAGCGCAATTGCATCAATTACGCGGACGCGTCGGACGTTCGCATCATCAAGCTTATGCTTATTTACTCACTCCTCAAGATACTTTACTCAGCACAGACGCTGTCAAACGCTTAGAAGCCATCGTTTCTTTAGAGGATCTAGGCGCTGGCTTTACTTTGGCTACGCATGATCTTGAAATCCGGGGAGCAGGAGAATTATTAGGCGAAGAGCAAAGCGGTAATATGCATGCCATTGGCTTCGACCTATTCATGGAAATGCTAGAACGCGCTGTGAACGACTTGAAATCAGGTAAAACTCCCGAGCTCAATGCACCCATAAAAGAAGGCCCTGAAATCGATCTACGGATCTCCACGGTCATTCCTGAGGATTATATTGGTGATGTTCATTTGCGTTTGATTTTCTATAAGCGTATTGCACATGCTAAATCGGATCAAACCTTGCATGATTTACAAGTTGAACTCATTGATCGCTTTGGCTTACTCCCCCCTTCCGTGAAACACTTATTTTTACTGACAAAATTAAAATTTGTCGCCAGTAAAATGGGTATCAATAAAATTCAAGTGTCTGCACAACAAGGTCTATTAGAACTCCAACCAGAACCTAAGATCAACCCAGCGACCCTTATCCGACTTATTCAAACCCAAAGCCAACGATATCGTCTACAAGGTCCCTCGCGTTTCTGTTTTACTTTAGATAGCACACAACCCGAAGGTAAAATTCAAGAAATCACAGATTTATTGAATTTATTGGCTAAGGCATAAGCAATATTGCATATATTTACTATACTTTGATTAATACACAATCAATTTATGGTTGAAAATGCAAAATATCCGTGATATCTCTGGTATCAATTTATTCGTTGGAACGTCTAAGACCATCCAACAGATCCCTGATGACAGCAAACATTATGCATTGGTCATGACGATGGATGAGCAGGAACAAATCAGCAGCTTGGATTATTATGATCCTATTCATGGCAGAATATCTCTTCTGAACCAGCTTACCAATCCCCAACAAACCATGGCGCAAGTGAAAGCTTTAGCGCAAAGCCGTTCTATAACAATTGATCACCAAAACTGTCATATGTTACATCTAAATCCAACTCAACTCCGGGCAACATTCCCTGCGGAGATCCAGCATCATATCAAATCAGAAGTAGATTATGCCGAAACCTACTTTAACGACCCACTGCATCTACGAAAATTTAATCGTAAAGATAGCGGATTGTCGCATTCTTACCTGCATGATCTACAACAAGGCACGATTCAATTGGCCAATAAAGATGAATGCCGCGTTGTGTGGACTCAACAGCCACCCTCACAAGCTGTTTTCGAAAATTTACCTAGTAATACGGCAGCGGCCTACATAGTCGTCACCGATCAACACGGAGAAAATGAGAAAATCTATTATCTGAAAAAAAGTGACGACGACATCCCTGCCCCAGCCATCTCCGTCGATATAGAAGAAGATCTCCCTTTCTTACAAACATTTAAATTAAACAATCGAGGCTTATCCCATGACGAGCTGACAGATTTAGAAAAAAACCTACACATTAGTAATAAAGAAAACATCTATGGGACTGGAGGATTTGCCCGGGTTAAAAAAGCCAGAGCTATCCAAGAAGAGGGGCATACCGAGATTGCAACCAAAATTTTAAAATTTAAAAAAAGAGGGAAATTTGAAGGGAAATTTGGGGGACGCAATACACAAGAGGCCAATGCCCGCAGGGAAGCAGAAACCCTGTCTGATCTCAGGCTTGGTAGCCCTGAACTACTGATCTTAGGCGATAAAGGATATATGCATATGCGAGCCTTGGGAGAGCCTATCACTAAAAAAACCCAAGGAGTCAGTACAAATAAAAAACTTGATTATGCTATTAAATTTCTGGTTGGCGTGGATGCTGTCCATAGTGGCGCAGCCTCAGACTCTATAATCAAGCGTGCTCATCGCGACTTGAAACCAGACAATGTCTTAGTCGATAAGCATGACCGCCTCCACATTATTGACCATGGACTTGTTACTACTGATCTGGACGAAAAAACCTCTGAGCCAGGCGGTACTTTGTATTATGCTCCGCTCGATCAAGAAGTTATCGACTATTATTTAACTCAGTTCAAAAAACCCAAAGTATCCGATGTAAAACAGGCCTCAGACAGCGTCATGCAATCTGATGCAACAAACATGGAAAATATAGAAGATTCGGCTCAAGATTTTTTTGATACTCCCACAACTCAAGCACCCAATGCATCGTTATCAGATGATGACGACGACGAGCTAGTAGAGGAATGGGAAACGACCGTTGGCATCACGGCAGCTAAACCATCTTCTGACACAGCAACCATACCATTACCTGACGCATCTAAACCAAAATTGCCTGCATTGTGGGTCTCGTGTTTGGCAAATCCAACCTTATGTATCACTCAAAACTATCTCGAAGATGATAAAATTGCAGCACTCAGGACGGTCTATTGTAACCCTAACCCCAAAGCAGGCAGTGAAACATGTTCTATCTTAGATACGCAAGATTTTGAGACTTTACCACAGCCCATCCGTGAGTTATTGGATAGTACGTATATCGCGCCACTATTGAACCCTCTGCGACGTCAAGAAACAGAAGGTTTTTTTGCTGCGGTTCTCATATTTTATCAACAAAATCCTAATTTGTCTGATGCAGAGTATGCTCAGATCATCTCGGATTTAAGGTCTGATCCCATCATGCAAGCATGGCTCATTGAATCCTTTGAGCATTCTTACAGCTCTGAAGAAGCCAGTGATGTAACGAGTGATTTGGAAGAAAGCATGGATGACGAAGCGTTGTTAACACAGAACGTTGAGCTAGAAGAAAAAATCAAACCCAGAGATATCACTATGATGAAGGACGCTGAGTTATTAGAACAACGCGTTGCATTGAAAGGAAAAATCAAACCCGAAAATGTCTCTATGCAAGAAAAAAGATCATTGTATCAGATTATGAGAGATAAGTTCTCCAGAATCAGAGGCCGCAGCTCTAGTAGCATTTCCCCTTTAACCGATACCAGTGACCCGAGTGATACACAAAGCGTAGATACTCACCCTTCCAAAAAACCCAAGAGATGATATACTTACAGCCCATCTGGATGGAGAGGTGGCCGAGTGGTCGATGGCGCACGCCTGGAAAGTGTGTATACGGCAACGTATCGAGGGTTCGAATCCCTCTCTCTCCGCCAAAAAAAGCAATTGAAATGCAATAGAACATTGCCATTTTTTTGACATCTACTTATAATAAAAGTTATGAAGCCATAACGCAAAGCTAGGGCGTGTTGACATTTGAACATTACAAAACTTCCATCCTACCCCCTACTTCTAGCCCATGAGATAATTTGTGACGAATAAAAATAAAGACCAGGCAAACTTAGCCAATAGTGGTGATTTTCGTCGCGCTCTCAAGCTTCGGCATGTCCAACTGATTGCCCTAGGCGGTATTATTGGATCGGGCTTCTTTCTTAGTACAGGTGCTGTCGTCAATCAAGTGGGCCCCTCTGTGTTTCTGGCCTACATTTTAGGCGGGCTCATTATTTATTTGACCATGTTATGCATGGGAGAATTGGCTGTTGCGATTCCCATCTCTGGATCATTCATTAATTATACGGCTGATTTTATTTCCCCTGCTTTTGCCTGCGGTGTCGGGTGGTCTTATTGGCTCAGTTGGATCGTCTATATCCCGGCAGAGTGCTTGGCTGGCGGCATCATTATGCAATACTTTACCGGTATGGATAGTTATATTTGGGCCATTTGTATTGGTTTGGTCGTAACATGTATCAATTTTGCAAAAGTATCCACCTTTGGTGAAATTGAGTTTTGGCTAGCATTGGTTAAAATTTCGGCCCTCTTGAGCTTTATCGTCTTATCCGTTTTTATATTTTTTGGTTTTATCCATGGTGCTCATCCCGCAAAAATGATTGGTTTACAGTATATTTGGCACCATGGTGGTTTGTTTCCTAAAGGCGTCTTACCATTTTTCACCGCTATGGTGCTCTTATTAGTCAACTATCAAGGATCCGAAATTGTTGGGCTAGCGGCAGGTGAATCTATCGATCCTGGAAGAATGATTCCTTATGCTATTCGCAATGTGTCATTGCGCATTGTATTTATCTATATCATGCCCGTATTGTGCCTAGTATTAATCTTTCCTTGGGAACGCGCCAATTTACAAAACTCCGTCTTTGCCGACGCACTCAATTTTTATGGCTTAAAATGGGCCGGCGCAGCGACCAGCTTTATTACCTTGACTTCCGCACTCTCTTGCTCAAATTCTGGCGTATTTGGTATTGTACGTGCTTTACATGCCTTAGCCAGAAATGGTATGGCACCCGAAGTTTTGAGTAAACTGAATCATAATGCTGTCCCACAAAATGCAGGTATCGCGACGTTAGCGTCCATCTGGGTCGTATTACTCGGTAGCTATTTCTTTTCACAAACGACGTTATATATTTCGTTACTATTAATTTCAGGATTTACAGGTGGGATTGCCTGGATATCTCTATGTTGGGCACAAATTAATTTCCGACGCAAACTGCACCAAGCAGGTTATTCTACAGCGGATCTAAAATATAGTACGCCTGGTAGCCCTTACACAGGCATCATTGCAATTGGCTTGATGTTGATTTGTTTGATTTTTCTATTTTTTGCAGACGATATTACTTACAAAGTTGCGTTCATCATTGGCGTGTTCAGCCTTATTTTCCCTATTGCGATCTATCAATACCTAGGTTTAAAACACAGTCGCCATCAGGTATTAAAGAGCCATAATCACGTACATTTCGAAGATGTGTTTCCTAAGAAATAAATAACATCTTATATCTACCCTCATCCCTGAGGTATCCCCTCATAATTTTTT
>CAISKC010000102.1 GCA_903885895.1 uncultured Legionella sp. | reverse complement strand
TCATCGCTAATCTCCTCGGTTTTTATTGTTGTTTCGCAACTCAATAGTACCGAATTTTAACGATGACGCTAATACTTCTTGCTCATCTTGAATTTACAGCAGTATACGGACTTAACCAGAATTGAATACAACCAACGAATCATCACAATCCGACGCATCCGTATCTTTGAAGCAAGAAATAGCGACTTTATCTATTGAAGCGAATAAACAACTGGAGAGGTTAAGCCATTATTGTGATCGTCTCAATACTCATACCGAGCAAGAACATGAACTTGTAGAGGAATTAAGAGGGTTCATTAGTCATGCGCAAGAAAAAATTAATGAAGCGTCCGACGAACCAGAAATATTTTATGAGACGATAGATACAGATCGCTGCTATGCTTTAAAAGAAATTACGTCACAAATAAAAGCGAATCAATCTTTAATCATGCCCATTATCAAATCACAACCCAAAAAACCAACATCTACTCCGAGCAGCCCTGATCGCTCTCCAGCAAGCAGTCCTGATACGATACCAGATACGGAACGTCATAATAAACGTCGTTATTAATAAGGATTATGCGTGACAGAATCATGTTTTTGGGTATATATCTTACTTTGCAGTAACAATACCTATTATACGGGCTACACCAATAACCTTAGCAAACGCTATCAGTCGCATCTTTCTGGAACCGGAAAATGCAAATATACGCGTAGTTTTAAACCCATTGCGATGGTGCAATGCTGGACAATCCACGGTAACAAAGCGTTGGCCATGCAAATTGAGCGTCAAATTAAAAAACTATCTCGTATAGAAAAAGAAAAGCTGATTGCGGATCCATCCTCTCTATCTACTACGGGAGCAGTCAGGTTGCACACGTTTCCTGACTAGTTCTGTAGCTTATCTGTTTCATAACTAGGATTATTTATGACAATAAAAATCAAAGGTGCTCTGCTTTGGATTTTGGTTTTTCAGGCGATTGGTTATGGCATGGGTAAAATTACTCAACATGATATGGTATCTTGGTATCCCACATTGCATAAATCGCTTCTTACGCCACCTAATATTGTTTTTCCAATTGTCTGGTCTATTTTATATTGCATGATCGCTATATCAGGTTATTTACTTTGGCAGTACCGCCAGCAGCCAAAAGCTAAAAAAGCCATTGTGTTTTATGCCACACAGGTTTTGCTAAACTGGGCCTGGACGCCACTTTTCTTTTATTTTCATTGGATTAGTGCCAGTCTTTTTTGCATATCCGGGATTGTTGTCTTTACGTTGATAACGATTCTCATCACACGCAACACATATAAATTGAGTTGCATCATGCTGATTCCTTATTTTATTTGGCTGATTTTTGCCGGATACTTAAATGCGGTTATATGGATACTCAATGTCCCATAATGGCAAAATTCGTATAAATCGTAAGAGCGCCAGTCCCATCATAGATCCGATTTATCTCGTACCTTAATATATCGCTGCACCAGATAACCAAACCATGATATTACCACGTTGGCGCAAAGACTCGTTGTATTCTGACCAGTTTGTCACGTTTTGGTACTTTCCAACCTTTTTCTATAGATATTTGTTTGGCAGGACAATACCATACGCGTTAGATTTTAATGGTGGCGATGACAAGAGAACAGATTGTTGATTGCTGCAAACTGTTCTGTTAATCAATTAAGAAACAAAGCCACAGCCCTCTCCATTAACGCCTCACTTCGCATACACAAGCGCTAAATCTGTCCATTTTGTGGTGTAGCAAGGGGTCATACGATTTCTTTTCATAGACCATTTCTTTGTGACGCCTTCTGCAGCCAAATAGACCGTTTTGCTTTGGTATTTATGATTGATCGCTTCGATAACTTTCATGGTTTTTTCGGTCTGGATCAAGCTTGCTTCAGAAGTCTCGGTAAACAAATCATATTGCAGCACCTGTTTATCCTCTAAGTCGGTCAACAACACGCCGCATTTTTTATAACAGCTCCCTGCTTGATACAGTTTTTTTAAACAAAACTCCGCATAGCGTGTGATAATGCGGATATCATCTGTATTCATCGGCAATGTCATGCTGACAGTATTCGTTTCCCTATAAGGGCCCGTATAGACAAACACAGACAAGCGCTTGACTTTAAGGTGTTGATGACGCAATTTCTCCCATGCAATACCACAATGATAACTCACGGCCTCACGTAAGGCTGAATAAGTTGTTTGAACCGTACCAAAAGAGCGAGAGGACAAAATGGATTTGCTTTGCTCCAGCACGACCAAATCTACACAGGATTGCCCCTGCAACTCAGCAACCGTTCGCTGCAAACACACATTAAAATGAGTCTTCAGCGCATGCGCGTCCCAATGGATCAACTCAAAAGCAGTATGAATACCAAGATCCACCAGTTTCTGTTGCCCATGCCGCCCAATCCCCCAGATCTCCCCTACCGCTAATTCTTTGAGCCAAAATGCCTGGTTTACAATAGAAAACACCGGGGTTTTCAGCTTTTTTTTGGCAATGAAATTGGCTGCTTTGGCTAAGGTCTTGGTGGGTCCTATGCCAATGGAAGTCGGGATCCCAGTGATTTGTAAAATTTTTTTCTGCAGATCCCAGCAAAAGGCTTCTATCAAATGATCCGGCATACTGTGTAAATCTAAAAATGCTTCGTCGATAGAGTAAATCTCCGTCTCTTCCCATTCTGCTTGGATCACAGCCATCACGCGCGCCGATAGATCATTGTATAAGGTATGATTAGAAGAAAAAACATGAATACGATGCTGCGTGCATAATGCTTTGATTTTAAAAAAAGGCTCGCCCATACCAATACCCAATGCCTTGGTTTCATTAGACCGCGCAATGACACAACCATCATTATTCGATAAAACAACGATGGGTTGGTGATACAAATCTGGACGAAACAACCGTTCACAGCTGGCATAAAAATTATTACAATCTACCAATGCAAACATCGTCATGTTTGATGAATCACATACGTGACCACACCCCAGATAACCAAATCCTGCATATCACCGACTTCAATAATAGGATAACGATTATTTTCGGGCACTAATTGCACACGTCCGGATTTTTTGACTAAACGCTTCACAGTCAACTCCCCATCAATCGCCGCAATCACAATTTTCCCATCGCTTGGCTCCAGGCTTTTATCAACAATTAAGAGATCACCCGATTGAATCCCTGCATTTTGCATCGAATCACCCGATACTCTTAAAAAAAAGGTGGCGACTGGATGCTGAATCAGATGATTGTTAAGATCTAAGCTGCATTCGATATCACTATCTGCTGGAGAGGGGAACCCCGCAGAAACTTTATTCGTATATAATGGTCTGGCAAACAACGTAGACTCTTGCAAATAAGACAAGACATTGGCTATTTTGGACTGCGGGATCCGTATCGGTTTGGTCGCCTCCCCATACGCATTGCGCCCTTTGGGACGCCCCGCCCGCTCTCTTTTTCCACCGTGCATGACTCTGCCATCTTTTTGATTACTGTACACTAATTGTAACCGTAAACTATGGGTTTGGCAAAAAAGGAAAGTCATAACTTGCAATCATAAAACCTCAATGATTATACTGGTAAAAAGTTTTTGTTGGAGGTGCCCTTTGAAACGACCATTATCTCTATTGGTTCTTATTTGGGTCTTGGCTGCTACAAGCCATGCAGCCATCATCACGAATGCCATCCAAGGTACGGGCCCTAACGGGATCATTCGACCTTATTTATGTTTGCAAAATGCCGATGGCGTTGTCACATTAGCCTTAGCGCCAGATCAAAGCGGCGATGCCAATCTTGCTTCAGGTCATCCAAATAGTGTTCGAGCACATTTGCGGTTTGACGGTTGTGATACGAAGTATGAAGATCTGGGTGCATTGGAGATTGCGATTGGACAAGATATCACCACGCCTTCTGTCTTAAATTATACAGCACCGGATGGCATTCATATTGCATATATCAATGCCAATATGAATGCCCAAGGCAAAATAATGGGGAATATCGTTTATACCTCTATTCAGGCTAATTTTAATCTTAGTCCAGCCAAATCTGCGCAGCATGCTATGTTTACAGGGATTAATTTATCTGGATTAGAGTTTGGGCAGACCGTCTTGCCAAGTACCATCCCAAATTTATCACAACAAGATGCGAATACGCCTTACTCTGATCTGGCAGACACACAAGCGTTTATCCAGGCCGGCATGAATACCGTGCGCATCCCTATCAGCTGGAATTATTTACAATGGAATGGCCCAGGTCGTACGATTATAAACCAAGATTATTATACCAATTATATCAAACCCTTATTGGAAACGTTGACCGCTGCTAAGGTCCATACCATTCTCAATTTGCACTGTAATATGCATTACGCCAAATATGGACAACATGATGCAAGCTGTCCCCAATATGGGTACTGCCCTTCTGGCACCTTAATTTTAGACGAATCCGCTTATACCTATGTTTGGGGACAATTGTGGCATCAAATACAACAAGACTCTGCCATCAATCCGGATTATTTATTGCTTGATTTGGTCAATGCGCCAGTGCATATTCCAGATGATAAAGTTTTTACGATTCAAACCACTTTAATTAAGCAACTACGCCAAAATGGTTTTCCAGGATATATACTCGTACAAGGCAATGCTGGATCTGAATTGCATAATTGGACCACGCATCAATGGGTTGGTCAAGACGGTCAAAGTTATAGCAATGCCTCTTTATTCACACGCGCCAATTTCTTAGAAGCTGGGATCAGCGATCTCTCTAAAATTCTGATTAATGTACGTCAATATTTAGACGAAGGCTATCAAGGTACGCATCCGGATTGCCTACAAGACCTTAGTACTACTGGTCCAAATGGGTTTAATTTGGATGCTTTTGCGCAATATCTCCAAGAGAATCAACTTCAAGCTATCGTGACAGCCTTTGGTGTTGGTAAAGATGCCTGCGCTTGCGCATCACCTTTGACCCAATTTATGACCTACCTTCAACAACATGCGGCTGGCAATCAGCCTTTTGGGTTCGTAGGCTGGGTCATCTGGGGCGCTGGGCATGCCTGGGGTGATTACCCGTTGCGCTTTACATCAGATTCTGAAGTGATGAAAGTGTTACAACCTTTTATAACATGACCTTATCGAAACCTTGAGAACCATCCAGCTCTAGATAACGTGTCTGAGAAACCATATAAAAAGATTCATTTTTTATAAAATCATGCTATAATTTGCGCACTTTTTACAATCGGAGAGTGTCATGGCAAGGTCAAGTCCAAATTTTGCTGTAAATTCCCATTTATCCGGCCCATCGAGTTAGTTATTTAATTAGCCATTTTGGTTATTTCAATCACATTTGTTTTGGCTTGTTCGTTTTCTATTAAC
>CAISKC010000101.1 GCA_903885895.1 uncultured Legionella sp. | reverse complement strand
TGAATGATTGTGCCAGCTGAATTAACCCGCATTTGGTAAACGCCAGTCGGTAAAATGAGGGTGTCTCCAATGTGATAATCAGCAGGAATGGTATGGCAGAAAAGAATTCTGGGCGAAAGGCTTGGTGACCAGCTATCACATTGCTTGTGTAATAGGATAAGTTCAGCATCTGATAAGGTTGCAAGATGGACTCTCCCAGATTTTTGTAGCGCAGTGGAGATGTAAGTTGCATAGGCTGCTCTAGGGAAGGCGTCTGGAGGATAATCTGGGTTTGCATTTTTCCAATCCTCCATAAAATTTGAATATAAGCGAGTCCAATAATGCATAAATTCAACATCGTTTTTCAAGCCCAATATTTTTAAAATGAGAGGATTTCTTAATGTGCGGCGGTTCATTTCTTTTTGGGTAAGATAGGTGACGGCGTTTAGTAAATCCTTGATTTCTTTGGGTTCTGCCGCTGCGGTTTGTCCTAAATACAGCGCAGAGGGCTTTTTGTTTTGCAGCGCCGTATTAAGTGCTTCTGTTAAGACCATGGCTTCATCCATGTTTGTAGCGCCATGCGCTGTACGGCTATTTATAGTGGTAATGTCGGCTGTAGGATTAGGAATAAATCGTTCTGGAATATGCTGTGTCATGGCTTGTTTATTAAGAAGCTGTTTAAATTGTCCAGTATAATCAATTTGCCAAACACCGTCTGGTAAGATAATGGTGTCGCCTTTGGCATAAATTTTTGATGCATCTAATTGCGCTACCGATCCAGCACAATGAATTTTTGCGCTGAACTGGGGCTCATATGTGTAACATGCATAAGCCAACATTTTAAGTTCAGTATCGGATAACTGTTGTAAATGTAACTTTCTGGCTAGGACAGCATTGATATATATAATCGTATCTTCAGCAGTAACAGGATTTGCTGAGCTCATGATGCCCCTTTTCTCAAAGGCTTGGATACAGTCTTGATAGGCCTGAGTGGCAAGACGAATAAATTGAATGTCGGAGTTTAGGCTGAGCTGTTTTAACAGATGTTTTGATAGGTTCCGTTGCTTAAAGATCGCAGTGATCTGATTGTTATGTAGTATTCGAAGCACGTCTGTTGTTCGCTGTGTGGAGGTTTGTGTGCCAAGATATAAGCCACGGCCTTTTTTAAGGATCGCTTGATTTAATGCTGTAGTGAATTGTTTGCCTTTCGTGATATTAGGCAAATCATCGTCATGTTCGGTTTGATCATCGTTGACCAGAAACAGTTCTAAGGGCGTACTCGAAATAGGGTGTTGATTTGCTGGGAGATATTGCGTCATTTCCTTCTTACTGAGGATATGTTGTTCTTGGAAGTTAGAATCAATTTGCCACACCCCTTCAGATGTGATGATGGTATCACCAGGCTGCGGATTTATGATTTGAGTTTTGGACCCGCACAGGATTATTCTGGAGCTGATAGGCGCTATGTCCCAAGCCCATTCTTTACAATGGACACCCAGTTCCATTAATTTGGTGTCAGATAGTGTGGAGATATCGATGTGTTTGGTAAGACTTTTTGCGGCATACTGCGTAAACGGCTGCTTGTCGGCGTCTGCTCCTGCTTCCCATTCTTGATATGTATTGGCTATAAAATCAACCATAGATGGATAAGATGGCAGGTTTTGGGGTCGAAACGTCGATATGATTCGGTTTCTCATCGGAGGTATATCAGGAGATCAACTTACTTACAGTATAGTCTACCTTTCATGAATGAATTTCCAAAATCCAGTGGCGCAATACCTAGATGTTCGGCAATACTTTGCCCAATATCGGCAAATGTGTCACGTCGTCCTATGAATTGGCTAGGGGTATTGGGTCCATAGACCAATACGGGGATGTGTTCTCGGGTGTGATCGGAGCCGGGCATAGTTGGGTCGCAGCCATGGTCGGCGGTGATAACCAGCCAATCATTGGGGCCTAGCACTGCGTCCAGTTCAGGCAAGCGTGCATCAAATTCCTCTAAAGCGTGTGCATAGCCCACGGTATCTCGGCGGTGTCCGAAAGATGAATCAAAATCTACAAAATTACTAAATATCAAGCTGCCTGGTTTAGCTGTTTGAAGCGCGGCTAGCGTGGCGTCGAATAGTGCCATATTTCCATCGGCCTTAATTGCTTGCGTGATGCCACAATGAGCAAAAATATCAGAGATTTTCCCTATGCTGATAACATCCCGGCCTGCTTGACACAAGTGGTCCAATAACGTGGGTTTAGGTGGTGGTGTTGCGTAATCTCTGCGGTTTCCAGTGCGTTTGAAGCTGGGAGATTCGCCTATAAATGGTCTGGCTATGACGCGTCCCACTTGCAAAGGATCTACCAAAGTACGTGCTAATTTACATAAGGCATACAATCTTTCTAAGCCAAAATATTCTTCATGGGCAGCAATTTGAAACACGCTGTCGGCAGATGTATACACAATGGGACACCCACTGCGGATATGTTCAGCTCCAAATTCGGTGATGATTTCGGTACCGGATGCGTGTGTTTGACCGAGTACCCCAGGGATATTGCCCTGTTGGATCAAGGCTTGGATTAGGTCAGAAGGAAAGCAAGGTGTTTCTTGTGGAAAATAACCCCAAGGTAGCATAGCTGGGACGCCTGCGATTTCCCAATGTCCGCTTGGTGTGTCTTTGCCCAGACTTTGTTCAACTGCGTAACCAAAATATCCCTTAGGCTTTGGCAACGTGGATAAATCATATAAAGCGGTGCCTGAGCTAGCGATGGCAGCATGATATAAACCACGTTGCGCTAGATTAGGGATGTGTAATGGCCCTGAACGCAGGCCCGTTTGGTCAGCACGTCCGTCACGACATGCTTCGACAATATGTCCAAAGGTATTGGCATCTGCATCACCATAGGAACTGGCATCCAAACTTGCTCCAATGCCTAAAGAATCTAAAACCAAAATACATACGGATGGTAACGTCATGGTTTATCCTTGCGTACGTCGACAATGAGTTTCGCGTAGTCCCCACAACATGCAGATTGCTCCAGCCAATCCCAAAGGCAAGATAATGGCGGCATATTGATAATCTTGGAGCGAATAAATAGGGATACCATGGTGCATGGTCATCTCGCCATGATGTAGCATTAAGGCAGAAAAAATATTTTGATAGAGAATGTAACCGCTTTGCGTGAGGATAGAGACAATACTAACTGCTGTTGCAGTGATGGCGGAAGAATTAGACTCTGCTACCAACGCATAAGAAATGACTTGCGAAGCGGTGAGCAAGCCTAGCATAAAAAATAAAACCAGCATGATGCTATACGTCATGGGTAGGTACAGAATAGCTAGTACGACCACTAAGGATGCCCAGGCACCGATACGCATAGGTAGAATACGCACACCTAATCTGTCCGACATCCAACCCATCAAGGGTCCTCCTATAATGGCGCCTAAAAACAACATAGAATTGACCAGTGACGCTTTTTCTTTGGTGATATCCAAACGTTGCATTAAGTATAAAGAGCCCATGACGGCACCAAATACGGCAACAGCCATGTTCATCAAACTCGCATAACAAGCCGCGCGCAGAGTTTGCAAGTTCAAATAAGCGATTTTAGCGCTGTCTAATATGCCAATTTTGGGGGCTGTAACGGCATGTACATTGGGCTTGTCTTGAATAAAGACCATCATCAAACCTAGAATACACAAGCCTAACCACCCTAGCCAAAGCATCGCAGAGCGCCATCCAATATAGAGGACGAGCTTTGTCAAAGGATATTGCGCCAACATCCCACCTGTCATTGCAATGGTAACAATTAACCCTGTGATCAAAGCCATACGTTTTGGAGGAAACCAATTTGAAGCGATCCGCAGAGGGCCCAAGAAACAAAATGCGCTGCCAATGCCAGTAATAAATCGGCAGACCAATGCTAAGAAAAAAGAGTGGACATACGCGAGCACGAACGTACTTGCGACACAGGATAGCATGGCGAGCAAAATGGTTTTTTTCGCAGAAAATCGATCGAGAATGATACCGGCCACGAATAAAAACAAGACATTTGATACGTAATACACGCTAGATAAATACGTTAAATTATCTGCTTGAATGTGAAAATCTTGCATGATATCGTCGGCAATAGACGCAAACATATTGCCTTGAATGAATTCATAAAAGAAAAATAAAGATGCGGCAAAACAAATACACCAAGGTAACCAACGTTCTTTGCTTGAGGATGACTCATTTTGATAGTCACGCGCCATATTCATTTCTACTCCATAGTTTTAATGATTTACAATGTGTTTCACGTAATGCGAGGCCTGCCGTAAGTGCCACGGCAGTGGTAATTGGGAAGATCCAAAATGCAAAACGTAAATCGGCGATTTGAACGGGGGCTTGGTTGCTGTGATACATCATCAACCAACCGAATAAGACCTGAGCTAATCCAGCCGAGCCCATGATAAGCACAGACGCTAATCCTGTTGCAGAGCCGGTATAAGTTGGGGGATTGCTTTCCGCAATCAGGGGATAAGAAATCACTTGGGTACTGGTAAATAAACCCAAGGCAAAGAAGATCACAGCGAGCTCAAAAACCGAGAGTGGGAGATGAATGCATAATGGTAATAGAGTCAGCCCTGTGCAAAGCGCTCCCCCAATCATGATGGGTTTGCGTAAGCCCTGTTGGTCCGAGAGCCATCCCATCAATGGACAACCAAAGATACTGCCGATGAAAATGAGACTGACAATGTTTGCTGCGCTCAAATGAGATAGGCCATGCACTGTTTGGAGATAAGTATTGCCCCATAAAGCGCAGAGCACCATGATGGGTAAATTCAGGCAGGCTGTATAAAGTCCTGCTAGCCAAGTTTGTGCGTTCATCGCAGCATGCGCGAGATCTCTAAACCAAGATTGTGTGCGTGCTGTTGTGGCAGGCATTTGCGGAGGATTACGCACAATCACAGCAATCAAAATTAAGAATAAAACGCCAAGGATGACATCCCATCCCATGGCAGCCCGCCAACCCCAGTGCATAGCCAAATAAGCGAACGGCGTATGTGCCATCATGCCACCTAAAAAAGCCATCGTTACAATACAACCGATAACTAAAGCTTGTTGGGCGGGGATAAACCAGCGGGATACTAAGACGACACAAGCTAGGAAACAAAATGCATTACCAATACCCGTTAAAGCGTGAAAAAAGGCAGCCCAAGTGAAGGTATGGCTTAAAGCAAAGCCAATCGTTCCCAAAATACAGATGCTCATAGCAGATAAGATAACAGAACGTACTGGGTAATGATCTAAAATGAATCCGGCTGGTAAAAGAAACAATACATTTGCCCAAACGAATGTGCTCGACATCCAGCTTAATTGTGCGGCTTGGACATGAAAGTCAGCTTGTAAACTGGGATTGATGACATCAAAAATATTGAGTTGAAAAAATTCATAGAAGAAAAATAACCCAGCTGTCAGACAAACCAGCCATGATTTTCCTAAAGAATATGAGCAAGATGTAACAGTCTGATGCGCCAAAATTGCTCCCAAATACCGGAAGGTTGGAACCGGGCATAGTGTAACAGAATCAAAATAAAAATTCCAGAGTAGGTGTTCATTTTGTAGCAAGGAAAAGGCATCTAGATGACCCTCCGAACACCAAGGGCCTGTTTACAGTTCGCTAGCTTGAGTCAAAATGACAGTTCTGGACGATGCCAAACAGAACCTAGATTTTTGTTGCAAAGAGATCGTAGTCATCAGCATCCGTCACATTGACTTGGATGAATGTTCCAATCTGAGCATTGGTATAGGGTTGTACGTACACCAAACCATCGATTTCAGGTGCATCTGCTTGGCTACGACCAATGATATGTTCGGGTGTGATGGCATCGATTAAGACGGTTTGGGGGTGACCAATTTTCGCTTGTAAGCGTTGTTGGCTGATTTTGGCTTGTACTTGCATAAACCGATGATAGCGTTCTTCCTTTACTTCTTCAGGTACCGGATCGGCCAAAAGATTGGCTTTCGCCCCTGCTACAGGAGAATATTGAAAACACCCTACGCGATCGAGTTGTGCTTCGGTTAAAAAGTCTAATAACTCGGTGAACTCTGCCTCTGTTTCTCCCGGAAATCCTACGATAAAAGTCGAGCGAATCGTGAGGTCAGGGCAAATGTCGCGCCAATTGTGAATGCGCTGCAACGTATTTTCACTGCTTGCTGGTCGCTTCATCGCTTTTAAAACTCGGCGATTGGCATGTTGTAATGGAATATCCAGGTACGGTAATATCACTCGATCCCGCATCAATGGCATGATCTCATCGACGTGTGGATAAGGATAGACATAATGTAAGCGTACCCATATTCCTAATTCTCCTAATTGTTCACACAAATCATAGAATCGTGTACGAATGGTTTTATCTTGCCAAATGGCAGATTGATATTGGGTGTCGACACCATAAGCACTGGTGTCTTGAGAAATAATCAAAAGTTCTTGGACGCCAGCTGCTTGGAGGCGTTTGGCTTCGGAAAGGACTTGTGTAATAGGATAGCTTTGTAATCGTCCTCTCATACTGGGAATGATACAAAAGGTGCATTTTTGATTACAGCCTTCTGAAATTTTTAAATAAGCATAATGTCTGGGTGTGAGCTTGATTCCTTGTGGCGGAATCAGGGATGTGAACGGATCCACAGGTGGGGGTAAATGCTCATGTACGGCCTGTACTACAGTTTCATAAGCATGCGGACCACTGATATGTAGAACATCTGGGCAAGCCTGTCGAATTAGGTCGGCTTTAGCGCCGAGGCAGCCAGTGACGATGACGCGCCCGTTTTTTTGCATGGCTTCTTTGATAGTATCTAGAGATTCTTCAATCGCTGCATCGATGAATCCACAAGTATTGATCACAACCACGCCGGCATCTTGAAAACTGGATACCAGTTCATAGCCCTGTGCCCGTAATTGAGTAATAATGCGCTCAGAATCTACTAATGCCTTAGGACAGCCTAAGCTTACAAAACCGACTCGATGATTCATACCTTTGCTTTTTATAAGAATTTCTAGAGGTGCATAATATACCTAAAATTGTGCATTTAGTCAAAAATTTTTAATGTTGATGCATTGGTTGTTGATGCTCTGGCTTACGAGTACAGAAAAAAAATATATTGATTTGTTTTTGAACCAATATTACTATGGGTGCGTATAGGCAATGACGGAGCGGGGGCGCGAGGATGTTCGCAAACAATGAAATATATCGGTGTGTTCATCTTAGTTCACAGAGATGGTTTTTAGTAAGGGTTCATTTTAAATATCGTGGCGTGAATCCTCTGATCGCGAGTATCACCAGTCAGATCCATGGAAAACTTCTACATGAGATGTGCGATTTTATGGCAGTTACGGGTGTGCCCCCGGCATTTGCTATCTATAAACAGTTTGAAGACAAAAAACTGTATCGTCGTATGCAAATGAAACTTTTGAGAGAAGATAACGATAATCAATTTATGCTGATTGAAACAGATGAGATGTTGCCATCATCTTATTTTGATACTTTAAAATACGGCATGCTACACGTCCAGACTAATTCTTTCATGAAATATATCTCGAGAAGCAGGCCTGCGTCACAACAAGAAGACATTGCAGAATTAAGCCAAAAAAGAAACGGGAGTCATGCCGAGTCAGCTCTAAAAAAGCCGAACTTAATAGCATCAGAGCAATCTTCTGTCATATTATTTAAAAAGAGTTCTCTTCCGCCAATCATATCAAATCCCGATGTTTTTTTTGAGCCAATTAGACCACTACCGCTCGAAGTACCTGTGGAAAACGCATCTGGTTTTTCAGGTTTTCGGAGTTATATGACGCGCTCAGGTCAGCGCTCTCAAAGCCTTATTAATAGCCCATATGATCCCAGTTTAGGATCTTTTATGGTTGATCTTGAAGGCGACCCGTTGCCGCAGTTTGTGGAGAGGTCTGGTGATTCGGAAGAAGTGAGTAAATTGGGGTTGTTGAACCCAAACGAATCATTTCAGTCGTTGAGTCATGCTGCTGTCGGTTTAAGCCCGAGTCGAGGCGTATTGAAGACACGAACCTCCGAGGGGTCGGTTACTTCTCCTAAGCGAAGCAGTTCTAACTTGAAAGTACATTTTGATGAGCTGAAACTAGAAACCACGAGTCCAACTCGGTCTGTACCACAGTATGCTGCGTCTTCTGAGAGATCTGACCAGCCAGCTAGCAGGCGAAGAACCAGACCAGGAAGCGCATCATTAATCTTGCGCTTATACAATATGGCTTGCGACTCGCTACTGGGGAAATGGAGTATCATGATTTTGTTTCTAGGTTTGGTAAGTTTGCTCTTTGTAACAAACGGAACAGCCTTATATTACGGTGCATCTGCTACGGTCGTAGCGGGTGCGGTTGCATTTGGAATAAGCTTGTTCCATGCTAGCTGCGCACCCTCAGTCAATTCTTCAACAGTGTTATCTACATTGAGTCCTAGCGCTCGTTAGATGTGAAAAGGTAATGATGCGCCCACAAACAATGCGATGGCTTTTATCAGTATCATGGCGATAAACGGAGAAAAATCTAATCCAGCAATACTTGGAATATAACGGCGGATTTGCTGTAGGATAGGTTCTGTGACGCCAAATAGGATAGTGGCTAATGGATGTTGCCAATGCGGATTGACCCAAGACATGATGACACGAATCAGCAATGCATAAAATAGCAAGTCACAAGGTTGGATGATAAGATCGGCTAGTGTGTAAACGCCTGTTATTGCCCAGACGCGAGTATGCCCAAAATACAGAATACTGATGAGCAAGAACTTGATCCATTCGACGCCGACTAATACCGCAAAACATAACCAATCATAGCGTTGGACAGAGGTTAAACGGAATTGCGCGGCACGTTGTAAAGGAAAAAAGATCGGGTCAGTAAATCGTTGAATGATTTGACGAATAGGATGCAATGGGTTAATGCGAAAATAGCGTAAGCCAAAGCGCAGCCATAAAACCAATGTGGTCATCCCAAATAATACCGATATTAAAAAATAGCTTACTGCAACCAATCCAGACATTTTATGATTCCTCTTTACGTAAAGTTTGTGAACGTGTGACCGCTGCTTGCATAGCAGCTAACACGATATTAGATAGTTGGTGCTGGGTAAAAACGGCTAATGCTGCTGCGGTGGTTCCCGCTTTCGATGTGACTTGTTGTTGCAGTTCTTGCAGACTGTGTTCAGGTAACGTGGCCAAACTAGCTGCGCCTGCCAAAGTTTGAATGGCAAATGTGTTGGCTGTTTCGGGTGATAATCCCAGCGCAACGGCGCCTTCGCTCATGGCTTGGGTAAATGAAAATAAATAAGCCAAGCCACTTCCAGCTAAAGCGGTTATCGTGTCTAAATCTTTTTCATGCTCAGTCCAAGTGATTTGACCACATTGTTTAAATAAGTCGGTAACCAATTGATGCTGAGATGTCGTGACCCAAGAATTGGCTAGCAACGGTGTGGCAGATTGTTGACAGGCAGCTGCAAGATTTGGAATGGCACGAACCAAGGGCGTATGCTGAGGTAAACGTTTGGTAAACCAATTCATATCTAAGCCCGCTGCAATAGAAATAATTAGGCATGAGGATGGAAGATGCGAGCTTATTTCCTCCAGCAAGGCCGTCATTTGCGCAGGTTTGACAGCTAAGATCACGGCATCAGCATCTTGAAGCAACGCTAAATTATTAGAAGAGGTACGCAAATGTGACTGAGGTTGGCCCATGGTTAAGGAGGGCGCTGCAACGTGCAAATGGTAATATGGGTTCTTGAGCAAACCTTGGCAGAGTGCTTTTGCCATATTGCCATACCCAATCATGCTAATTTTCATAGGTCACTCACTTTGTAGCAAGGAACAGTCGTATTTGGCACATCTTGAACAAAAATCCTTTTGAAACATGCTCTTATACGGATTTGTATGCTGCGCTTTTTCAAAAGCATGTTCGTTCAACCTGTGCTTAAATTAGACTGTTCTCCAAGATCAAGCAATTTTGAGAACAGTTATATTTTTTATTTTTGTAATTGAATCAGTTGTTGAATACCGTGTTCTGCTAAAGATAACATGTCGTTCAGTTGGGTTCGACTAAAACTAGCGTCTTCTGCAGTACCTTGGATTTCAATAAATTCACCTGCTTCATTCATGACCACATTCATATCTGTTTCAGCCAACACATCTTCAGCGTAGTCTAGATCTAGAACTGGTTGACCCCGGTAGATGCCAACTGAAACGGCTGCCACATAATGAAACACTGGTTTTTTTCGAATTTTTTCATTGGCAAACAACCAGTCCATAGCATCTTTGAGTGCAATGCAGGAGCCAGTAATAGCCGCTGTACGTGTGCCGCCATCTGCTTGAATCACATCACAGTCTAAAGTGATGGTGAATTCACCCAACGTTTTTAAATCGATACAGCGACGTAAAGATCGGCCAATCAAACGTTGAATCTCAAGGGTACGTCCACCTTGTTTGCCTTTGCTCGCTTCTCGTTCATTACGGCTATGCGTCGCACGAGGAAGCATACCATATTCTGCGGTAATCCAGCCTTGTCCTTTGCCCTTTAAGAAACGTGGCACACCGTCGATGATAGAGGCTGTGCACAACACTTTTGTTTGACCAAACTCAATTAAAACGGAACCTTCCGCATAATTCGTATAAGATTTTGTGATAGAAATGGGACGTAATTGGTTGGGTTCGCGTTGGCTGGGGCGCATAATCACTTCCTTAAAAATTGGCGAGTATAGCAGGCTCGATAGGATAATAACATTCCTTTGCGTTTTGAGGTATTATTGTGTGCTCGATCTTTAGTTCTGTTTTGGAGTATTCATGACGTTTGATACCAACACTGATCATCCTGTTGGTTGCTTGTTCATCGTAGCAGCGCCTTCTGGAGGCGGAAAAACTAGTTTGGTGCGGCATTTAGTGGAGCACATGGACCAGATTGCTGTGTCTATTTCGCATACTACTCGGACCAGACGTCCAGGTGAAACGGATGGTGTGGATTATTTTTTTATTTCACCAGACGTATTTCAAGCAATGGTTGAGCAGCAGGCATTTGTGGAACATGCACAGGTATTTAAGCATGCTTATGGCACCTCGTATGCGCAAATAACGGAACGTTTGCAGCAAGGAATTGATATTATTTTGGACATAGACTGGCAAGGCGCACAACAAATCAAGCGCCATTTTCCAGATGCCGTGAGTATTTTTATCATCCCGCCATCTTTGTCTGTCTTACAAGCGCGGTTGGTCCAACGTCAGCAAGATGATGAGCAAGTGATTGCTTTACGCATGCGGTGCGCGCAAGATGAAATGCGCCATTATGCGGAATTTGATTACTTAATTATCAACGATGATTTCTCTAAAGCGGCTGCTGATTTGGTGATGATTGTTAAAACTGGACGTTTGCGTACCGTTCGTCAAACGGTCCGGCAACGAAAATTACTATCATTCCTATTAACATAACAGTAAAATAGAGCAAAATATTTACTTTTGGAGATGAAGATGGCGCGAGTAACAGTAGAAGATTGTTTGGAGAATGTAGCAAATCGTTTCGAATTAGTGATGGTAGCAGCAAAGCGTGCTCGTCAAATCGCAACACGTGGTGCGCAACCCATGGTGGACTGGGAAAATGATAAACCTACTGTTGTCGCCTTGCGCGAAATCGCAGAAGGATTTGTCAAACCTGATATTTTGTTAGAAGACTAAATGCGTGGACCATTTTGCTGAACTAAGAACGGCTCTAGACGAGTATTTAGAGCCTGCGCAAGTTGAGCTCTGCAAAGATGCTTATCAGGTTGCACACCAGGCTCATGCAGGACAGATGCGACGTTCGGGCGAGCCTTATATTACGCACCCCGTTGCTGCTGCTTTGATTCTTGCCGGGATGCGATTGGATCATCAAACCATCATGGCGACTTTATTGCATGATGTGATTGAAGATACCTTGATGAGTTTGGAAGACTTGCGCCAAGCGTTTGGTGATGAAGTCGCGGCGTTGGTTGATGGTGTGACCAAGCTAACCAAAATCAAATTTGAGTCGCGTGCAGAAGCGCAAGCCGAGAATTTTCGCAAAATGATTTTGGCGATGGTTAATGATATTCGTGTCATCATCGTCAAATTAGCTGATCGGCTCCATAATATGTGTACGTTAGGTGCGATGCCAAGTGCAAAGCGTCGGCGAATTGCTATTGAAACTTTAGAAATTTATGCCCCGATTGCCAATCGATTGGGGATGCATGGGATCTATATTGGGTTGGAAGATTTAGGTTTTAAAGCTTTGTATCCCATGCGTTACCGAGCGTTGAAGTCTGCAGTTGAGAAATCTCGTGGTAATCGCAAAGAATTAAATCATAAGATAGAGCATGATTTACAAGAAGCGTTGGAAGACTTGGATATTCCCTATGAGCATGTGTTTGGGCGCCAAAAGCATTTATATAGTCTTTACCGAAAAATGCGGCAAAAAAAGGCTTCTTTTACTGAAATTTCTGATGTGTTTGCGGTTCGGGTCATTACTGAAGACATTGATTCTTGTTATCGAGTATTAGGTGCGTTACATCAGACTTATAAACCTGTGCCATTAAAGTTTAAAGATTATATTGGTATTCCAAAAGTAAATGGGTACCAATCTTTGCATACTATCTTATTCGGACCTTTTGGTGTGCCATTAGAAGTACAAATCCGGACTCGTGAAATGGATCGTGTGGCGGATAATGGGGTTGCGGCGCATTGGATTTATAAATCTGCAGGATTAGAAGTGAATGAAGCACAATTGCGTGCACGAGAATGGGTGCAGCGCTTACTGGAAATGCAGCGTAGTACCCATAATTCTTTAGAATTTATCGAAAATGTAAAAATTGATTTATTTCCTGATGAAGTGTACGTATTTACACCTAAAGGCCACATTATGGAATTACCTAAAGGTGCTACGGCTGTTGATTTTGCCTATGCAGTACATTCTGATATTGGAAATCATTGTGTTTCTGCCAAAGTGAATCGTCGTTTGGTGCCCCTGAGTATGCCGTTAACCAATGGTCAAACGGTGGAAGTGAATATTTTAGCGACTGCGAATCCCAATCCAACTTGGCTGAATTTTGTCGTCACGAGTAAAGCGCGCTCTAATATTCGCAATTTTTTGAAAACTCAGCATCAGACGGAGTCTATTGCGTTAGGACAACGTTTATTGGATCAGGCTTTAGCAGAATTGGCGAGTCAATCCGATAAAATTCCGCCTGAAACATTAGAAGTATTGTTACGAGATTTAGATTATAAATCCTTAGAGGGTTTATTGTATGATTTGGGGACAGGTAATCAAATGCCGATGGTGATTGCGAAGCGTTTGGTGGTGGATCCTGAACATAATAGCTCAACGGTTGAACGCACGTTCGGCTCGATTGTCATCAAAGGCACCGAAGGGATGGTCGTAGAGTTTGCCGCATGTTGTCAGCCTATTCCTGGGGATAGTATTGTGGGTTGTTTTCAACAAGGTCGCGGGATTTTGGTACATGCAAGTGATTGTACTCATATAAAAAAATCGCGTAATCCGGAGCAATTTGTCTCAATGCGTTGGGACGATCAGGTAGCTGGCGAATTTTGGGTTGATATTACGGTCGATGTGACGAATCAACGCGGGGTATTAGCCAAATTAGCTACTGTGATTTCTGAAGCCGATTCTAATATCGGTAATATCACGGTAGAGCCGCGCGATGGGCGGCATAACTCGGTTACGTTTGCTATTTCAGTGACCGATCGGAAACATCTGGCAAGAGTGATAAGACGTCTGCGGACAAATAAATTAGTGATGCGTTTATATCGAAAAAAACAGGGGGAATGATGCGCGCAATTTCAAGCTTGGAAGCACCGGCGGTGATCGGCACATATAGCCAAGCGATTAAAGTAGGTGATACGGTTTATCTTTCTGGACAGATTCCACTCGATTCAGCAACGCAAGTACTCTGCAGCGAAGATATTAGTTTGCAAATCAAACAAGTGATCAAAAATATGGACGCGCTCTGTGTGGCAGCTGGTGGCAGCCTGGCAGATGTAGTCAAGGTTACTGTGTATTTGATGGATTTAACCCACAGCTCTTTGGTGAATGAGATCATGGCTGTTCATTTTGTGACACCCTATCCGGCACGAGTTATGATTCAAGTTGCGGGATTACCACGTGGTTCACAAGTTGAAATGGATGCTATCATGGTACTTCGATGAGTATTCTGTCTTGTCATCGCGTTACTTTTAGCATCTCTAATACCGTTATTTTACAGGACGTAGATTGGCAGATTGAACCTAAAGAGCGGATTGGATTAGTGGGGCGCAATGGTGCCGGGAAGTCGACTGTCTTAAAAATGTTGCAAGGTTTTTTACTCCCAGATAAAGGCGAGATACAGCGGCAACAAGGGTTGCGCGTGGCAGGTTTGGCGCAAGATGTGCCTTATCAAGAGAAGGCTTCAGTGTTTGCGGTGTTGGTCCAAGACTTAGGTGAAGTAGGTCAAGTCTTACTGAATTTACGTCAGCAAACGCAAGATGAAGACTACGATGGAGTTGCGCGTAGTCATCAACGTATCGATGATTTGCATGCATGGGATTGTTTGCCACGAGTGGAGATGATTGCATCACATTTGGGCATACCCTTAGATGCTACAATGCAGGCTTTGTCTGGAGGCATGAAACGTAGAGTATTATTAGCCGCAGCTTTGGTAGTGCAACCAGATTTATTGTTATTGGATGAGCCAACGAATCATTTAGATTTACCCACGATTGAATGGTTAGAAACTTTTCTAAGCACTTACCCAGGTGTGGTGATTTTAGTGACGCATGATCGCGAATTTTTGAGCAAAGTTGCGCAGAGAATTATGGATTTGGATCGAGGACAATTACGGTCTTATGATTGTTCCTATACAACCTTCCTGGAGCGCAGAGAAGCATTTCGTTTAGCTGAGCATAAACAATCAGCTTTATTTGATAAGCGCTTAGCAGATGAGGAACGGTGGATTCGGACTGGCGTCAAAGCTAGACGTACGCGTAATGAAGGTCGAGTGCGAGCACTGAAAGCTATGCGGGAAGCTTATCAGGAGAGACGCAAAGAACAAGGACGGGTCAAAGATTGGCAATGGGATGTCAAACGTTCTGGATCACTGGTGGTTGAAGCCCAACATTTGAATTATGCCATGCAAAATAAGCCCTTGATTCAAGATTTTTCTTTGGTGCTGCACCGTGGTGAGAAACTGGGTATTATTGGTCCCAACGGGTGTGGAAAAACGACTTTGGTACGCTTGCTATTAGGTGATCTTAGTCCGGATTCTGGTCAGATTCGACTTGGAACTGGGTTGAATATCGCTTATTTTGATCAATTGCGACGGCAACTGAATCCGAATCAAAGCGTCATGGCTAATGTTGCGGATGGATCGGATCATGTGACAGTGCAAGGGCAAACCAAGCATGTTGCGTCTTATTTACAGGATTTTTTATTTTCCCCGGAGTGTTTTAATCAGCCTGTGTCCGCATTATCTGGTGGGGAGTGTAACCGATTGCTCTTGGCAAAATTATTTGCTAAACCGGCTAATTTATTAGTGCTAGATGAGCCAACCAATGATTTAGATATCGAAACATTAGAATTATTAGAGACACTTTTGGTCGAGTTTTCTGGAACGGTGATCTTAATCAGCCATGATCGAGCTTTTATTAATCAGGTGGTCACCAGTGTGTTGGTATATGAAGATGATCACCGATTTCATGAATATGGAGGGGGTTATGACTCGTATCAACAATATCAATTGCATCGAGCGCAAGCAGCGGCTGTGTCAGAGAAAGTGCAAAAATCACCAGTCACGCTTTTAAGCAAACCATCCAGAGTATTGACAAGCCAAGAGCAACGAGAATTGAGCAAATTGCCACAACAAATTGCAGTGTTAGAGAAAAAGATCGATCAATTACAGCAATCATTCGGAGATCCTGATTTTTATCAACGCCCTGCTGCAGAAGTCAGTGATGTGCAACAAGACCTTGTTAAAAAAGAAGCAGATTTGGCTAAAATGTATGTGCGTTGGGAGACATTAGAAGCATTGTTGGGGAGTAAGTAAGCATGTTGGGAACCATTGCAATTGTCACAATTTTGTCTGCGATATTGGTTTTTTTTGTAGATGAACTAGCGGCCTATGCCAAAGCCTTGGTAGCAAAGCCCTATATGTTTTTAATATTTGGCTTACTCACGCTGTCTGCATTAGCAGATATACACGCACCAGCTATATTGTGGCTGCTGGTTACTTGGTGGATTGGTCTTTTGTTGGTTGTGCAGTGGCTGGCGGATCATATTTTAGGTAATTATTCGAATCAATTTCTTGCGAAGTGGGTTGTGGTGATTGTGGTGTCGGTTATGCCTATCGTGTTGGCATTACGGCTAGATGCCTATAAGCGGACTCATGCGTTCTACAATAAAGATACGATTAGAAACCGTGGTTACATGATAAGTTTGGTTTTATGGGTATTCACGTTACTATTGTTTATGCTAGGTTTGCCGGGTTCTGATTTGTCTGGGTAGGCTTGGCAGACTCTTAGGACTTACGCAAAACCCCGATTTTTTCGTTGGATTTAATATTTAATTCGGTCATTTTCTCAGCTAAACTCCCTCATTAAATACTAAATCCGCCTCGACCTCGGAGTTTTGCATAAGTCCTAACTCTATTCTTGTGGTTCAATTTTTTTATGCTGAGCAGACAAATACCGCGCAGATAATTCTACATCAATATAGCGATCAGTGGTTGCGCTAGAACTGTGTCCTGCGTCGTCGCGGACGTGTTCTCTTGGTCTGATTTTGACATCTTCTGAAATACCGGTATGACGCAACCAATGCACGGTAGCCGCTGCCAAATGGTCAGCATCTTCCATTTGATTGGTGGCGCGCAGGGTTGTGGCTGCCAAATCAAAACATTTTTGGATCAAACGGCGAATAGGGGCGGGATCACTCATAGGGCCGTTGCCGCGGATTTTTGGGATCAAAGGGGTATTATCTGCAGCATTGGGTAAAGGTGTTAAGCCTAGACTTTTGCGCCAACGGACCAAACAAGCTAACATGGCATCGGACACTGCAACTTGGCGTTCCTTGTTGCCTTTTCCAACCGTTGTAAACCACCAATAACCATTGGAATCTTTCGCAAAATCACGCATGGTTGGGATCCAACGCTCACTTGCCGACAGCTCAGAAATTCGTAAATACATACCAAATAAAATATTTAAAATAAAGCGGGTGCGCTCATGCATGGTAGGATCTTGTGCGGCCAAAGTGTCGGCTGCTGCAAGGACAGCTTGCCATTGATGCAGACTGAGACGACGAATAGGGGCCGCGTGTTGGCGTTTTCGGACAAATTTGCTTTTTTGTCGAATCAGTGCGACGGGGTTAGCCATCAAATATTCTTCTGCAATGAGAAAATTAAATAGGGTGCTTAAGATAGCAAATACTTCTTGAATAGCGCCCTGCGATAATGAGAAGTTTTCAATCTGAGGCGTTGCCCCTTGTTGCCTAGCAGTTTTAGAAACGGTTGCGACAAATGGACGCCATGCTGGATTAGGAATGCGACGTTCGCCATCGCTGAGGTAACGAGGATATTTTTGGGTACTGATCCAAGTAAGCGGTGGGTTTTGCGAAAAGCGAATGAACTGTTCTATATCAGCACGTTTTAATGCGGATAGAGGCTTATTTTGCACCAACCACGCCCAATGCAACAAACGTTCTGCTTCACGCCGATAACTATTAAAAGTGCCCAAACTACCAGTATAACTTTTAAGAAATTGCAGGACATACTGAAAATCAGATTGAAATTTGGGATTGGGCAAGACGACATGTTCCGCATTTTTATGCAGATGTTGGATCGTATCGAAGATAGGTAGCGGGCGTAAAGACATAGTGATGGCCAAAGAATGTCAAGTAAGCATTATATACTCATTTCACCTGAGATCGCTAAAATTCATCTTTAAAAAGTATCTCTCAGTTATCTACTTATAAGCATTTATAAAAAAATACGCAGGATAATATTGACCTCTTAATTGACTCAGGTTATCATTTGCGGTCTGTCACGGATACAGGGTCGACGGGGTGTAGCGCAGTCTGGTAGCGCGCCTGCTTTGGGAGCAGGATGTCGGGAGTTCGAATCTCTCCACCCCGACCAACATATGCGCCCGTAGCTCAT
>CAISKC010000100.1 GCA_903885895.1 uncultured Legionella sp. | reverse complement strand
TAAATCAGATCTAAAAAGAGAAATAACGAGGAAGAGAAGAGTAAGTCAACCATGAACCCGGGCCCGATTACATTGGATGTCGTTGGTCTTGAGTTAAACGCCGAAGATCGCCGTCGCATTTTGCATCCGCTAACGGGCGGCGTCATTTTGTTTGGCAGAAACTTTGCTAATCGTCAGCAACTCATTAAATTAACTGCAGCCATTAAGACACTGCGTCCTGATGTTTTGATTTCGATTGATCATGAGGGTGGTCGAGTACAGCGTGCCAAGACGGATGGTTTTACCCATCTTCCGGCAATGCGTAAGTTAGGTGAGCTATGGGCAACACAACATAAATCTACCCATGCAGCAGAGTCTGCAGCCTTAGCAATGGCAGCTGCTACTGCTTGTGGTTATGTATTGGCTGCTGAACTGCGTGCCTGCGGAGTTGACTTTAGTTTTACTCCAGTATTGGATTTGGATTTTGGTCGAAGTGGTGTGATTGGTGATCGATCATTTAGTCGAGATCCGCAAATCGTCTTTGCCTTGGCAAAAAGTTTGAATGAAGGTCTGCGTTTAGCTGATATGGCTAACTGCGGAAAGCACTTTCCGGGCCATGGCTGGGCTGAGGCGGATTCTCATGTGGCTATCCCAGTTGATGAGCGTTCTCTAAAAGAAATTTTGAACGATGACGCTAAGCCCTATGAATGGCTAGACCTCAGCTTGGCTGCAGTCATGCCTGCCCATGTCATTTATCCAAAGGTAGATAAAAATCCAGCAGGGTTCTCGAAGATTTGGTTGCACTCGATTCTGCGTCAAGAGTTAGGTTTTGAGGGGGTGATCTTTAGCGATGATTTATCGATGGAAGGTGCGAGTGTTGCGGGCTCTGTCGTGAAGGGTGCCGAGATGGCCTTGGACGCAGGTTGTGATGCAGTTCTTATTTGTAATCGCCCAGATTTAGCCGATCAATTATTGGCAAAACTTAAAGTATCCAAAACAAAGCAAGCAGAATCTACAGTGCGTTTAAACCGATTAATGCCGCAGTCACCAGCACTGGCTTGGGATGATTTACAGAGCGAGGCGCAGTATCAGCACGCAAAAGGCTTGCTAAAACAATTCAGCTTAATTTAGTAAACGCGGCGATTATTTTTTCCCTACTCGATTCCATTCGGAGATGACATACTTCTTCATGTCCTCACCCTGTGCTCTTGCGCAAATAATCTCATCAACATTTACAGATTCATGTAACTTTTGTAGGCGCAGAACATCACCTTGAGCTGAATAATTGGGAAGCCAAGCACCCCAAAAGAATCCCATCTCTTCTAGTTGGGAAAAGGCTAGGGCGGCAGCTGCTTGTGATATCGGGAGGTTCAGCATCGTAAAGGCTAGTTTCTGAGGCTCAAGCTTTGTAAGTTCAGAGCTGATGGCAAAAGAAAAGTCTTCCCCAATGTGTTGAACTTTGATATTGGCCATTTGGGCCTCAGAATTTACCGTAACGATGTATTCTGATTTACCAGATCCCAGTGCACTTGATTGTGCAATCTTTCTATCTACCTTAATCTTCATTGCTAAATCATTCACAAATTCTATGTGAGTTTTAGGAAGATAAATTGTATTGACCTGTTCTTTCAAGGGAAGATAGCAGGATAGAAATGACATTCTTGTGTCAGTAAAGTTTTGCAAGCCAGTCATTTCACGAGAAGGTGCAGCACCCAATAACATCCCAGTTTCTTGTGCACCAAAGGCGATCATTTCATCTTGGCTATAAGGATGGTTAGTAACGCAGTCGGTCCAAAAGCCCAACAGATCCAATTCCTTAGCAATATCAATGCGCATCTTAGCCATTGATTCAGCAATATGATGGCCTCGGTAATCAGGATCAACAATCATTTTTCCGGCTTCTGGAGTGATATTGTGAGCGCTATCAAAAGTAAGTGCGCAATGGCCAATGAGGTGGCCATCGGTATTGATAGCCACAACGGAGTGCATTAACTTTTCATCGACTAACTTTTGCAGTGCTAAAGGATCATACATTTCTTTAAAGGGGTAGCTATCCCCATAGCAGCGCTTTATACAATTAATGAGCTGAGGTATATCGTTTACTATGAGGGGTCTAATTTCTAGAGTGATTTCATTAGCCATAGAGATTATTATGGCCTAGATTATTAAAATAAAAAAGACTGACATTTTGAGGTATTAGGATTTTAAAAAATACTGAGAATTGCGCCATCATTTTCCTATATGATAAGAAAATCTAATGCAGATTTTGTCATCGTCAATCAAAGAGTTCCTAATGCAAAATACCCTTCTTAGATTTCAGTCTACTATTTCACTGAAATCAACTTTATCTGCAACGAGGATGTGGTAAATGCAAGCAATAAAGGAACACATTTTGAATCAGGATAACTTTGATAAAATTACTAATGAACAGCTCATAGTTGAGGCACTCTCAAGTAACACCGATTTTGCTGGTATTTTTGAGATACCGCCTGATCCATTAATTGGCACAATACTCAATGCAATGGACTTATTACCACGTAGTTCATTGTTTGGTTATCGTAATGCGATAAATAAGAGTTACATTCTGGACAAAGATAAAATTCTTGCCAAAATGGGTTATCCGCTTCGAGGTTCTGGCGATTTATATATTACCGATTCACATGGATTATGTAAAAATTCTCCGTCTGATGAAGATGCCATTATTCGTATGCAAAAGGCAAGAGATGAGCAGATACCTATCATTATGTTTTTTGGTGGCTCGACGATTATGGGGGAGGGTGCAAAATCACCGCGTTTATCTATCCCAGCTCAGGTTGAAAAAATACTTCGTGAAAATGGCAGGGAAACCGTCTGTATAAATTTCGGACTCTTAGGCACTTTCTCATATACATCTTTACTTTTCTTGGTTACAGAGGGTTTGGTGGAGAAGCCAAGTGTAGTGATTTTTTATGATGGCTGGAATTGCCTTAATGAATTTAAATTAAACCAACTGCTCAATAAATCCAAAGTAAATTTCCCAATGAAAATATTTGCTGGGCCTTATTTAAATATTCATCAAGTCAAAAATGATATTGAGCTTAATCGATATTTTAATTTGCCCAACTTGTTTTCAAGGATGACAGGAATCATAGCGGCTCACTTTTTATCCTTGACGGCAAAGATTTTTCCTTTTCAAGCTGTAAAAGCACTGATGGCAAAAATTACTATCAAGATCTGGGATGCAGATCTCCCCACGCAAAGTAAAATAATGAATTTGGTTAAGCTCGAAGAAAATCAAGGTAACGATAAGCGCGACCTAACAATCCAGAGTGCTAAGGAATATATTCAAACTCATATTTTTGCAAAGAACTTTACTGAGGCTTTGGGAAGCAAATATATCACCATATTGCAGCCATTGATATTTTGGGGTGACAAGAATTTAACGGAGAATGAGGCGATGTATTCACAAAATTCCCCTCATTTTTTAGATAAGCAGGACTACTTCTTATTCCATGAGGCTATTAAAAAGCAGGGTTCAGAGATTAATTTACAAGATTTTACTGACGTATTTGATCAAACGAATGAAGAGGTTTATTATGACGAGGGGCACATTAATTCCAGGGGGAATTATATTGTGGCCGCCCGAATATCAAAATATCTACTAAATCAGTTATGAAATCTCTTCTAAAATCCGTGTGGAAATTTTTCTTTTCAAGATCAGAAAAAAAATCAAAGAAAAAAGCTGGCAATACAATTTATCCTCTTTGGTAGAGGGTATGCAGAATTTGATTATTTTCCTCAAATTGACAACAAATATAAAAGAAAACTTATGAAAATGTCATTTAATTTACAAAAATGTGTTGCACATCCTGAACACCTATCCTAACCCTTTAATTTCAAAGCATCCTTAAGGGTTGGATCTGTCCCG
>CAISKC010000099.1 GCA_903885895.1 uncultured Legionella sp. | reverse complement strand
TGCGCTTTTTCTTCTGGAGATATATGTAATCTTTTCATGACGCATAGCTTGATCCCAATAAATTAAAAATGCAAGCATTTTGAAAGATCATGGGTATAGATCAGCAAAAATATAAAAAAACATTACAAACAGAACGCAGAAAAGAAGACCTGAGCGGTACGAGTAGCGAATCAGATCTAGACTCAAGTGGTGCAGTTGATTCTTTGGGCGAACCGCGTAATACGGAAGGGTTGCGTCATAGAAAATGATTTGGGTGCAGTGCCCTTGTAACAACTCTTATGTGTGCTTTCTTCTCCCAATGTTGGGAGAAAGTGCCCATCTTACTCTACACATCTTTTACGCCTATCATCTCATGTTGCAGCGATTTTAATGAATGATATACTTGGGCATCTTTTAGAATGATGCTATGGATATGAGAAAAAACTCGCTTACTTTAGACGCCAATCTGTGTTCACCGCTTCAACAAAATGCGACTAAGCGAGTGATGTTACTTGCTATGTTTTTTGTTAGTTTCTTGGTGGTTGCAAATTTAACTGCTTTTAAAATTGTGGAAATTCATTTAACAAAACATTTTTTTATCAACTTCCCCGCCGCGTTGGCATTTTTTCCATTAACGTATTTTTTTGATGACGTGTTAACTGAAGTATATGGCTTTAAAATGAGCCGTCTCATTATTTGGGGTGGTTTGGTCTGTGGCACGTTTATTACTTTGTGTACGTACATTGCCGTGCAATTGCCTGCTTCTCCTTTGTGGGATATGAATACGCATCATGGGTCGGAAGCCTATGAGCTGGTGTTTAAAGGCTCTTCAAGAATTTTTCTCGCCTCGATGATTGCCTATTTTTTTGGAGAGTTTCTTAACTCTATGATATTAGCCAAATTAAAACTGCTGACTAGGGGACGCTATTTTGCATTGCGCATCATGAGTAGTACCGTTGTAGGCGTTGGGGTAGATAGTATCATTTTTTGTAATATTGCATTTTGGGGTATTATGCCGCCGCAAGTGATTTGGGAGATTATTCTTACGCAATATTGCATTAAATTGCTCTATGAGTTTTTGATGTTGCCTATCACTTATTCTCTCGTTACTTATTTGAAAAAATCAGATGGCATGGACTATTACGATAGCCATACAAAATTTACCCCCTTTTCACTACGTTTGACAGATTAAACAAGTACAAACGACCCTAATAAAAATCACGGAGGTTTTATCATGTTTTTATGGAAAAAGTGTTTGATATTAGTCATTTCTTTGGTGCTGTTTGATTCGGCATTGGCAAAAAGCAAAGCGACTCAGTTCACGACTGAAGAGGGTTTTGTGGAAGTGGAAGGTGGTCGCATTTGGTATCAAATTGTTAGCACAGAAAAAACAAAAAATGCCATACCCCTGGTGATGCTCCATGGCGGTCCAGGCGTGCCGCACGGGTATCTGAATGTCTTCAAAACCCTTGCTAAACAGCGGCCCATTATATTTTACGATCAATTGGGATGTGGCCAGTCCTCTATTGCAAGAAATGATAACAGCCTTTGGACTTTAGCACGCTTTGAGCGAGAGCTTGAAACCTTAGTGAATCATTTGCATTTGAAAAAATTTCATCTTTTCGGGCATTCCTGGGGTGGCGCGTTGGCCAGCGAATATGCCTTACAACATCCTGATCGCTTGCAAAGCCTAACGTTGGCAAGCCCTTTGTTGAGCACCGATCTGTGGCGTAAAGACGCCAGGCAGCTTATCAGTCAGTTGGCCCCTGAAGTGCAAAATGCCATATTGACGAATGAAGATCAAGGTACAACCGATTCTGAAGTCTATGTCAAAGCTACGGACGTGTATGCTCACCACTTTGTGTGTCGTATGCATGAGTGGCCGAGCGCATTGAGTCTTGCGGAGCTCAATCAAAATGTATATCAAACCATGTGGGGACCTAGTGAATTTACCATGCGCGGAAATTTGCGCGATTTTGATCAAATTCCCAAATTGAAAACATTGCATATGCCAGTCCTTATCACTGGGGGCCGCTATGATGAAGCCAGGCCAGAAACATTGGCTTATGCCGCAAGCCAAATGCCACAAGCGCGACTCATCACTTATAAGCACAGTGCGCATGTTGCGTTTTTAGAGGAAACACAATGGTATATACGCGATCTGAGACGCTTTATAAAGGCGGCTGATGTGACCAAATTGTGTATGTATGATTCGTGTATAGAACAAAATCTATCACGTGTTTCATAGTGAAAATTAGCGCACAAAGATTTACTTTTAAGCTATTAAGATTTAGAATGCGATTCTATTTTTTTGATATGAGGACAACGGTATGAGTGGAAATATCAGTGAAACAATCGAAAGATGGTATGGCGCTGCAGCGCAAGAACGTGCTGATATTTATGCAAAAGTTGGCTTGAAACCGGTTAAAAAAGCCCCATCATATCGGTTGGTAGTTGATAAATTAGCTGGGTTGAATGGAGACTTAAAAAAACTGTCTGATGTATTGACGACAGCTTTTCAAGGAGGCGCTCAATCCAAGGCTTATACTGTTATTGAACCTAGAAACAATCGTTACGCACGCCCCAAAAAGACTGAGAAACCTAAGGCTGAAGACTCATTCAACGTCAGTGTTCCATTTTATAAACAGTATGGCGAAAATACTGTGGTGTTAACCCAAAACTCAAATCGTGATATAGAAGCCTATGAAGTGATAGGGGATTCTTGTAAGAAACTTTCTATTGTGATTGAAGATGCAACGGTGAGGCAGCAAATTGGCGAGAATATCCATAAAGGGACTGCGCTGACCTCGACACAACATGCGGCAGTTGTAGCGGCGCTGGTAAAACAGGGTTATCTGATTGATTCAAATAGCCCTTATTCTCGGATTCAATCAGGTTTGGAAAAACGCAAGTTTTTAGGGCAACCTATTTTGGTAAGAGATGAAGTCAATTGCTTTAATGCTTATCAATCTTGGTACGATTTTTTCAACGATATCAAAGCGGTGGTTGTGAAACCATTGACTGCTTTATTTTTGACTATTCAACATATTTATTCGATGCTTTTTAGTTTGGGTTTAGGGGTTGATTTTGTTCGAAGAGGGCAAGAAGGTGGCCTTGCGCAATTCGACCTGGCTGCACAATCGCTCGTAAAGGCGCTTATTTATGGTTTGATGACGCGAGAGTTGGTGATTGTGGTTGCGCAACTGCTGTCAATCATGTCGCGATTAATCATGAGCATTCCAGGGATGATAACGGCGACACCTGAGCTTATCAACGCATGCACTCGAGAAGGCAGTTTAACCGTGGCACGCAGAGGCGCTCACAGTTTTGCAACTGGTTTTTGTGGCATGTTTTCAATGACTGCGCGTCAGGAAGAGGTTATGACCCCGATTAACTCTGCTACGCAAACTGATGCAGAGAGAGTTGCTGCTATGAGAAATGCACGTAACGCAAGGTATGCTTCAATGTGAATTAGCAATGATTCTAAGTTCGGTAGTTCCTTCTCCCCTTGAGGGG
>CAISKC010000098.1 GCA_903885895.1 uncultured Legionella sp. | reverse complement strand
CTTTGTCCAGCCAACATTTAACATGCCATTAAAATGTGCTTTTAAAGCTAGTCCAGTATTTTTTTGCCCAATAAGACAAGCTACGGCAGCTAACTCCCGGGATTTGTCCGAAAATCCACTTCTGGAATAGATATCTCCATAACCAAAATCGATGACATAATTGGCAAAATCTGGCGAAATCATTTCAAATTGCTTAATGATATGTTCTGATTTTTCACCAAGTATGTCTTTTATTCTTTGCTTACCAATTGCATGTTTATCCATGTAAATCACCTTTTGCTGAATTCATTTAATGATGCACAAAACTTAATGAAGCACGCTCATTTTTATCGTTTGGCAAACCAGATGTAGCGAACGTAGCAACTGTCTTGAAATGTCATCTTACTCCACCCTTTGAAACCGAGGAACCTTTTCTCCATTATGCGTAACGGTTTCAAAAAAAATCTGCTTAGGACGAACCCAAATCTGATAATTACCAAATTTTTCACATAAATAAAGGGCTTTATATATCACCATCTCTTCATACGTTTCACTATGACGAGCTTGACCTATGACTTCATATAGTTTTTGAGTTTTATAGTGTTGATATCTTATCCCTAAATCAATACACTCATTTGCATGTAATGCTGTCATAACACATCCGTTCATTTTAATTTCATCTGCGCAACTATTAACTGTTTTTAACGGCTAAAATAACCTGATTACCAGGCTGATCAATTTTATCAAGCATGATTTGAAAACCCGCTTGTTCAACATACTGTCTATTGATTTCAGCAGGATTCCCACTATGGTAGAAGCGCTCTCCAAACATACTCGATTCAATAGTGTGCTCATCAATTACTTTAAGATCAGCACCTTCTGCTTTGCAGTTTGTATCCGCAAAACTAATGAGCAAGATACCTTTTGATACGAGTAGATGATTTAATTTCTTCAATACCTCTAAATGATCATCCGCATGAATATGGAATAGCGTGAACCAACAAATAATCGCATCAAATTTAATAACCGTTGAAAAATCACAAATATCCCCGACAAAGAGATGATCTTCTGGGATAATCTTCTTAGCATAGGCAATTTGCTTTGGTGAAATATCAATCCCATAGACATCAAACCCTTTGGCCATAAGATAAGCGGCAATAGGCTTACCCGAGCCGCAGCCCACATCTAAAACTTTGGCATGCGCTGGAAGGTGTACGATTGCTTCATCAATAGAAACTTGCTCAATATACCAATCTCTTTCGGCATACCAAGTATCTGCAATTTTGTCATAGCCAGCTCTGATTTTATCGACAAATTTTCTATTCATAATGCAATCTACAAATTATTGGACGAAGATATAGCCTATTACCTAGGACATGGATAAACCAAGCTCAGACAAAACAGCAGCGTATAATTTAATATTTAAAAATACAACCGTGTAGTATAATTTTTCAATTTTAAATACCTTCCATAAGCGATTGAATGACTGAAGAAGAGAAAAAGTATGCACTCCATTGACTATTACTTAAAACATGCACAAACAACATGCGAAGAAATCCGAAGCCAATTAACCTTTGGCTCCAATTCAGAAGTTGATGAGGGTCACAGCGATCTCAAACGGTTTTTTACACTAAGAATAATCCAAATTCTAGCGTCCTCTTTCCAGGATCTCCTCTTAAATGAGGACATTGTGACTGCCTATTTACAACTGAGTCCATGGATAATAGAAAAATATGGATACGGTCATTGCGGAGAATTAAGTCGAGCAGGGTTTAGAAATCTCATCAATAAAGGGATTTATCCCATAAAGCTCTGTCAGACAACCCAAAGTGACCACACTTTTATTCTACTCGGTCAGGGACCCACTACCGTTTATTGTGATATTTGGGCGAATGTAGTCACAGACTTCTCTTATGCACAACAGACTAAACCGTGCAGAAATGTACTCATTCACACAGACCAACCGCATCATTTAAGTGGGACAATAAAGGTTATGAATAGCATCTTAACCGATAACAGCCTCGCATTGTTTAAGGAAAAAATGACTTTTAGCGACGTTATTCATCCCTTGTTTACTAAAAAAATAATGTCTGATGAGGATTTAAGAAGCGAGTTACCGCTCATGCGAAAGTACTATAACCTCATGCGCGCAGAGGGCTCTAATAGCTACGCGCTTTCTCAATTTGAAATTTATTTCAATGGATTAGCCTCCGAACTTAGACAAGACAAGCAATCTTCAATACCGTTTCAATTATTCTTACATAAACCAAACCTCAGGCCTTTGAGGTGTCGTGGATGGTGTGAACCACCACAAGACAGTGTTCAAGACGAACAAGGTAGAACTATTGTAGCAAACAGTATCAATCGAGCCGGACTTTCTTAATACCCCTATGTTTCAGTATAATTTAAGCATCATTAGCGAGCGTAGTAGGTTGATCCGTTCGTCCGGTAATCTCCCCATTTTTAACTGAGGCTAAAAGTAGAGGGTTAGGCAACTAGTGCCATTTTTTGCCTTGGAGGAATTCCTCCAATTGCAGTATTTGGACGTTCATTATTGTACGACCAAAGCCATTGTGTCGCATGTAG
>CAISKC010000097.1 GCA_903885895.1 uncultured Legionella sp. | reverse complement strand
TTTGGGCGCCTGACTTAAATCATCAATGCTAAAACAAGATGGCTCAGACTTCATTAACCAATACTTCATAATATCTCCTATACCGTCTTTTATTTTTTAATTGACCAGAACGTGTCATCAATTAGACTCTCTATTGCAAATTAATAAACAATCTGTTATCAATTATGATAATAATATTAAAATAAACCACAATTATGCTATAATGGGCATGTTTAGAAGAATAATCAATAGCCTACTTTTATTAGCTACAAGCACTATAGAAGCTATTAGATAATGCAATTGTATCTATTCGCTACGGTTTTTTGACATCTGAAGAAACGTCATGTTGGAGTGAGCATTGCAAGGCGCTGAATAGAGGCCCGGCCCCCGCCAATATTGTAATAAATGGAGCAACTGATCGAATCCGTGAAGCAACTTTCTCTAAATCATAAATGACCTCATCTTCACCAAACAATAGCATGTTCGGGAAGGAAGGCGGGCTAAATCTTGATCTGAAATAATAGGGATTTTATTCGTATTCAGCTTATACGCTTGCATTTGAATTATAAAATTTTGTATTGTTTGTTCTGGAAATTCGGAACCTCGTGATGAAATATATTGGGGTCTTTTAAGAATACCCGCGAAATTGTCTCCTTAGTATCAAGATGATCTTTTGGGCTGAAGTGTCAAATAGTGAACTCTTCAGACTGCTGTAACTCAATATTGTTACCAGCGCTATCTTCTAACGGTACTTTCTTTGGTGCTGGCTTAAACGTAGTAAAGTGATGTCTAAGAGAGAAGGTAAATTGTTTGATAGCAGGAGTAAGCAAAGATAATAATGCCATTGCTGATACAATCGCTGGTAATAATAATTGCAATGACATCGTTTCATGTGGTACGTCGCTTGGACATACACCTTCAGTCGGATTATACTCTTGCAACCACGCCATCATTAAGCTCAATGGGAACCCTACAAAGGCTCCAACTCCACTGGAGGCACCTGTCACAAGACCCACTTTATTAGGAGTCTTTTCAACGAGACGTGCTACTACCGCAAAGCATACGACACCACAGAATGCAGCATAAATATACGTCATACTTTCTGGAATATTTTTTTTATCCACGCAAGCATAAAGTCCTAAAGCTATGCTCATGATCAATAACGATCCCTGATTAAGCTGAGTAGGTGTTAAAGATGTATTGATTAACGGAATCGCACGAAATAAAGAGGAAACGGTGATAGCACGTGCGATAGTTAAAGAGGCATCGACACGAGGCACGCATCTTGACATCATGGTAAATACCCCAGTGGTGGTGATCGACGTAAGCACACCATATGACGCAGAATAAAGTACGACAGCGGACCAAAGTTCTTTCATATCATCAGGGGTTAACTGTTTGATCTCATCATACAATGTCAAACCACTAGCAAATAGCGCCTGTCCACTATATGTTGCTATTTTTTTTGCTTGCTCAGGGGTCAGTTGCTTATTATTATTTAGTAATTGATCGTACATTGGGTTATTGAGGAGCAGATAAATTCCTGTCATAGCCATGAGCTGAATCCCGGCAAACAAAGCTGTTCTCATGCTGTTACTCAATTCCAACGTGTCAGCATAGGCATTGATCGTAATCGGAATGCTTGGCGACGTATTAGCAATGCCTGCAATGATTGCTGAATAAATGGCGGCATGTTTACGTAAAATAAACGATATTGCTTTTGACGTTATGCCCGGCTGAATTTTAATAATTTTGGAAGGAAGAATCAGTCCTTTTTCGACAAGTGCCTTCTTCAAAATATCAGAGACTTCTTGTAGATTATCATGCCACAAGTCAATTGAATTATTAGCTGCGGTACGTGCACCCAATGTCATACCTGATGCATAAGTGCCCAATCCAAGACCGATGAATATACCTGACACGATCAACGGCCAACAATGCTCTGGCGTAATGGTGGATAAATCTTCGTTTTTTATCATCAAACGCAAAATCATGATATTACCCATCATCCCAAGCACGCTTAAACCTAGCAATTGCAAAATATTTTCTTTTCCTCGACCTTGGTCTGCTTGATAAGCGGAAAAAACACGCAAAAATCCACCTACTAACAATGGTGAAGAAGCTACAGTGGCACGTGTAATCAATGGCAATGAAGTACACTGGGCTGCAATTGCACCATTCATGGAAAAAGCAAACAGGCTTCCTGCACAAGCAAGCATGCTGCCGATAAGGTTATTGAGTTGATTGCCTCGTAATTTTTTAATATCCTCTGAAAATTCTTGAAACTCTGGATCGAGATAATCCTTAATGTCCACTCCATAATGCTCAAACGTGTCGACTATCAACTTGAGATCACCATGGAAATTCTGAATATATTGTTTGGTAACTGATGTTTCTAGATCTGTATTGTCAGTTGTTATCATTAATGACTCCATGGATTTTAATGTAAAATTAATGGGCATATTATGTATCAAGCAAGCAATATAATCAACAGGACAAACGGGCGGGGCTTTGACACAAATCAGATTGTGACTGGTCGCATAAATAATGAAATCACGCAATAAAAATACGTCGTCGCTTCAACCATTTGTAGAGAGTTGAAGGTGAGCATTCAATTAATTTAGAAATGGCTCGTTTATTAATCCCTTTCTTTATATAGTTCATAATTTCATCACGAAAAGCATCTAATTTAAGTAAATCAGCTTCGCCTTTTGGTCTCCCAAGTTTCATGCCATCATTTTTTCTTTTAGCTAAAGCCTCCTTTGTCCTAGCAGATATGAATTCACGTTCAATTTGTGCCGCTAATCCAAGAATAGTAGCAGTGATAGTTGACTGCATAGAACCATCCAGCACCATATTGTTTTTTGCAATATGCACCGCGATACCTTTTTGCGCGGCCAATTCCATTATTTCTAAGACCTGCAATGTTGATCGACCTAGCCGTGAAATTTCTGATGCGACAATAACATCACCTTTTTGCGCTTTCTCCAAAATATTGCCAATAGCGCGCTCACGCCAGGATGACTTACCACTAACTGTATCCTCAACAAATGTTAAAGCGTTAATGCCATGGTTATTGCAATAATCCAAAACACCAAGCTTCTGATTTTTAGCATCTTGATGGTCAGTAGAAACGCGTAAATAGGCAAAATTCGTCATATTTTCTGGCTTATCTTAATAAAACCTAAAACCCAATTTAATTGGACGATATGTGTATTATTTAAATTAGTATACACTTATAGTTTTAATAAAACCATCGTTTTTTGTGGACAGAAACAACCAAAATGTTTTCCGAAACAAAGCAAAATAAACGGATTCGCGTTTTAAAAGACGAAGAATACCAACAAACTTATGGTCTTCCAATGTTTAGTCGAGAAGAACAGGAATGGTTTTTTGAATTAACTCAGCAAGAATTGTCTGTTTTAGATACTGCAGCGACTACCGAAACTAAAATTGATGCCATATTGCAATTGGGTTATTTTAAGGCAAAGCAAAGCTTTTTTGCTTGGACATTCAATAGTGTTCAATCTGACTTCGATTATATTCGGCACAGATATTTCGATAGTGTAATAACAACTAAATCTACAATTGGCCGAGAAGCCAAATACAATAACCAACAATGGGTATTGTCACTATTTGGTTATGCATTATTCAGCAAAGAAAAACATAGCGAGCGTTTATCAGAGAAAATAACTAACACAGCTCGGTTGTCTACTGATCCATTTTTTATGTTTCAAGAAATTTTAACCTGGTTTGAAGAAAATAAACTTGTGCTTGCTGGTTACACAACACTCCAAGATATGATCTCTAATGCATTATATGCTGAACAAGAGCGGATTAGCTCTATTATTAATGCTCAGCTGACAGATGTAGAAATATCATCGTTACTACAATTACTTGAACAACAAGAGGGGCATTTTAGAATAACTGCGCTAAAGAAAGAGCCTAAAAATTTCAAACCAAAAGCTATTTATAAGGAAATTGAGACTTTTAATAGCTATCTTTCTTTATATGACATCGCCAAGCGTGTTTTACCTCTTTTAAATATATCGAAGAAAAGTATGACGTACTACGCGTCATTGGCTGAACATTATACAGCGCAGGGATTAAATCGAACCAAGCAATTACAGTCCTGTTTTTGGCTATTATGTTTTATACATTACCGTTATCAACGTATGTGTGATAATTTGGTCACTATGTTTATTTACATTTTTAATCAGTATGATAAAGCCATTAAAGAAAGCACTCAGGCGCTCTTGTTAGCTGAGGCATTGAGCGAAGCAGCGCAAAAAGCAGTCGTTGCTAAATTAATGCGTTTCTATATAGATAAAGACATTGATAGAACCCAACCATTCAGCAGTATTATTGAGAAAGCCTATTCAATTATCGATCCAGAGCTTATAGAGCAAGTGGCCACTCGATATGAAAATCATAAGTTCAACGAAAAATTTACTTGGCAAAGTATTGATGATTTAGCGCGAACTTATAACCCCTTACTACGTTCATTGCTCAGAGTGTTGCCATTTACAAGTAATAAACACCGTTCATTGCAGTTAGCACTCACTTTTATTAAGACCACACTGGATGATGAGCAGTCATTAACCAAAGTACCGTGTAAAAATTTTCCAAAGCAAATTATATCGGCTAGCATAAAAGAGCATATTATCGATGAAGTAGAGC
>CAISKC010000096.1 GCA_903885895.1 uncultured Legionella sp. | reverse complement strand
CAATGAAATTATTGCTTCATTTATTGATGCGTTCATTCAAGACAAAGAGCATTTGAATCCTAAATTTCAAGCTGCTGTCAATGCGTAACTTCTATATCAGATGATGCTTGATTACGGGTCTTGGGCAGGAAATCAACATCTTTATACTCAAACGGCAGAGACAGATGCCACACATATTGAACAAATCAGAGGATGGCAAGCAAGTTTATTCAGTGATCCTTTGGCATCTGTATTTGTTAAAGATGATGGAGAACCTATCCTAAATGACATCCTGACTGATCAATTAGATAAAACTATGATAGCAGACTACCAAGCACGCTATGAGCTTGAAGCGGAATACTCAAAAAAATCCGAACAACGCGATAGAGCGTTACAAAATCTTGCATCTCGAGATCACATTGTGTTGTGCGGGATCCTTACTGACCCAGGCAGTACTATTTTTTCATCTTACGCATTAACTGCTAGCCAATGTCAAAACGAAACTTACAAGAAGCAAACTGAGCACAAATCCTTTACAGCAACAATACAAGCTGATCCAGATCTCACAACGTTATCCCTTCCCACGCAAGCACAATTAATCCAAAGCTTACACAGTAACGGTCGATGGTGCACAGATGGCAATATGATGGCTCAGGGAGCGACCGATCTCTCTCATCTTGCATGGCAATGTGGCGTTTATTATCAAGCTATCGATGCTACAACAAGACAAATGTTAACCGATATTGACTTAGAACGTTTAGCCAATCCCAAATTCAATAACAATTTCGTGTGTTTACCTTACCCGTATTTTAAATTACTTGTGCTATCTGTGAACCTACAACACAGTCATGACCCTGATGTGACAGAAATTTTATTGGACAGATGTACAACATTACTAGATAAATTAATGACAGAGGGCACCATCCAAGCCATCCCAGAAGCCATTATTACTGAAATAGAAAGATTGCATGGCCCGACTGATACGCGAATTAGCCATTATCGAGCCATCAATCAACAATATTACGACAACAGCGTTTATCCCTCTATCAGACGTCATTTGTTAGACAGTGCGCAATCCGTGATAGGTGCTTGGAAAAATGAGGCAGCACCGCTTGATGAAGAAGCGATCCGTGAGTTCTCGTTTTTTACGCAAGTATGGCATACGGCAACACAGAGTTTTGAATCAATCACTTTATTTCATGACGGTGACGAAGCTTTACTCGAAGCCATCGCAGCACTGATTGATCCCAATGAATGGACATTCGAGTTCGCGCAACAATTTAAAAAGTTCGATACACCAAAGCTACCTCAGAGTGTCATGGCTCATGCGGAAAGTGCTGGTTTATAAACAGACTGTTTTAAAAAATTAGACTCCAAAGGAGCAAAAAAGGACATTTCTATTTTGCCACTACAGTTAGAATTTGCTCTTGCTAAGCTCTTATTGCTGCCCTATAATAAGTCATTTTGATTATTTGGTTGATATGAAGGAAAGACTCGTCTCAGAAAGGTTCTATTTTGAATCTACTGCTCAAATTTCTGTGAAAGAAACATTTAATTATGATCCACGAGGCCAATTGAGTGTTGAGCAGCTCATCAGGCAAGAACCTTGTTTTTCCCATATGGTTATTCAAGAAACCTCCGTTTGGGAAAAAAAAACCATCATTGTAAATGTTGATAAGATTGTCTGTAGTTTCGATAATCCGTTTGATTTCCTTTTACAATATGGTTTTTTAATTTACATAACGACTGAGGATAGATTGATCCCTCTGATGCAGGAAAATTTACCCGAAGATACCATTCAACCTAAATTTTTATCACACGAAGATCTTAAAGTACTTTTGAAAAAGCATGGGTTAAATGAAAGCCACCTATTTGTTTTTACTGAAGATATCTTAAGTGACTGCTTGAACGACACATTTCTTTTCCAGCCCCTGGTGGATGACCACTACAATGGGATGACGGCGTTTATACCAGAAAAAAAAGAAATTGGTCGGACTTATTTATATAAAACAGCAAGCAATAAACTCGCATATACTATGACGAATCATCTTGGTGCAAGATTTGATCAAGTAACAGATATCGAAGTACTTGATGAACTGCGTGCTTCTTATCATGTAGTAAAAATCGTGCTTAATTCTATGGCGCAGCACGGCCATGTCAAAGATTATGTCAACTATGACCAATCTCATCACCGGCTTACTTTAGAATTAAAAAATAATACAATTGATGCAGGTAATCTGCAGACATTACTACGTGAACGACCTAATTTAGAAGTATTAACGATAGATAACTGTGATATCAACGGTGAACTCAGCAGCCTTTCTTTACCGCAATTACAATCTTTATCGATCACAGGGACAGCTCAACCTTCTTTGGCTCAAATCAATCAAATCCTTCAAGCCGCGCCGAAATTACATACGGTTGTGATGGTTAATCCCAGTAAGAGGCGTCAATGGGTCAATACTGACAGAGAATATCTCTATTTTTGTTCGAAAATCAAACTCCTTAAGCTAAGTTATGACTATTTACCTGTCATTCAAATACCAATTCAATCAAAATTGATTGCGCTTCAGATCTTAGCGACATCTAAAATTGAACCCAGAGATTTAGATTTAAAAAATTTGAATCAAATAATACAGATGAATGCATTGGATTATTTGGATTTGACTAGAGTAGAGTTGACAGAAACCTTGGAGTTGCCTTCGCATGTGTGGTCAAGTCCAAATTTTGCTGTAAATTCCCATTTATCCGGCCCATCGAGTTAGTTAT
>CAISKC010000095.1 GCA_903885895.1 uncultured Legionella sp. | reverse complement strand
CTAAATCATCAAAAGAAAAACATGCACCAATCCTTAATGAAGGAACAGGAGCGTGCAAAGAATAGCCGTATTCGAGGTGAGAAGCATATTCAACAAAGAAAATGGCCAACTGTTCGTTCGGCCACCAAAGTATCAAATGCAGTAGAAACATCTGGCTTAAAGCAAAGTGCGATTAGACATCAAAAGCAGGGACTCACTGATCAATTATCTGCGCTTCGTTTACCTGAACTGATTAAGCCCAAATTTGCTTTAAATGCAATGGTACGCAATCAAGCGTTGGTATCTATTGCCCATGGCCAGGTTGGCTATACTGAGAATCATGTGGTTCTCAGTGATGTAAATTTGAATGTAGGCGGTTCTGCGCGTGTTGCGTTCTTGGGTGATAATGGTTCTGGAAAATCAACGTTGATTAAGGCGATTCTAGGAGATCCCTCATTGGTAAAATACGGCGAGTGGAATACACCGAGTACTCATGATATCGGTTATCTCGATCAGCACTATGCCACACTCCAACTGAATCAAACGGTTTTAGAGGTGATAACGGATGCATTACCCCGTGCTACTTATTTAGAAATAAGAAAACATTTGAATGATTTTTTATTTCGTAAAAATGAAGAGGTACAGGCCATCGTTTCAAGCTTATCGGGTGGCGAAAAAGCAAGATTATCTTTGGCACAAATAGCTGCGAAGGCTCCAAAATTACTCATTTTAGATGAGATGACGAATAACTTGGATCTAGAAACGCGCGCGCATGTCATTGACGTATTACAAGCCTATCCTGGTGCCATGATAGTCATTTCGCATGATGTTGATTTTTTAAAAGCAATCAACATCAACACGTATTATCAGATTAGCCACGGCTTGGTTGAACCTGTAGCAGAGAATGATTATGAATAAGCTATCCAATTCGTTAAAAAAATTCCTTTTTGATGTCATTGCACCTTACCATCAAGATTTAATTCAGCTGAGTGGGCATTATGCGCGAATGTGGCAGATGCAAACCGGTGGATTTTTGCCGTCAGAAAAAGGTATTGGAGAGTCGTCATGATTTTATTCACTGTTATTCTGATGGATCTCTTAGCGGGGATGGAGTTTGATCTATTTGTACCAAGCTTTCCTGCGCTACAAAGTCAGTTTGGCTTGTCTCCATTTTCAGTAGAGGCCTTGTTGTCCATTAATTTTATTGGGTATTGTTTGAGCCTTTTTGTTGTCGGCGGCTTAGCTGATCGCTATGGACGTAAGCCGATTCTATTACTTGGCATCCTGGTTTTTATTATTGGCAGTTGCCTTTGTTTATGGGCAGCATCTTATCCATTTCTTCTTGTTGGTCGCTTTTTGCAAGGGATCGGGATTGCAGCGCCTTCAATTTTAAGTTTTTTAATTATTGCAGATCTTTATCCCCTTAAGCAGCAGCAGTATTTTATGGCGATGTTGAATGGTGTAATGAACACTGCTGCGGGTCTGGCTCCTGTGATTGGAAGCTATATCACTCTCTATTTTTATTGGCAGGGTAATTTTAAGGTCCTGCTATTCTTGGGTGTGTTTGCCCTCGTCATGATCCTGCTTTTTATTCCTGCTAACAAATTACCTGAACAGAAGGAGACGATCTCGCCATTTGGATATATTACATTATTCCAATCAAAACCACTGATGTTGTTGATTGCACATATTATCTTTATGTTTGTGCCCTATTGGATTTTTGTTGGGATGTCGCCGCTATTATACATACAAGGCTTGGGTGTGAGCCTCTCTCACTTTGGGTATTATCAAGGGGTACTTGCTTTGGTATTTGCACTGGGAAGTGTTTTATTAGGGTTAATTATCAGCAGGTTTAATCAAAAACCGATGTTATTTGTGTCAGCTCAAATCTTTATTGCTAGCTTAATTTGTATCGGATTAGTCACAATCATGGATAGTCAGAGTCCGTTATTGATTACCCTTGCATTTATTCCATTTATCATCGGGCAGGTTATTCCTTCCGCGATCCTCTACCCCTTGTGCTTGAATTTTATGCCAAAGGCAAAGGGACGGGTTTCAGCCGTTATCCAAGGGAGTCGTCTTATTTTTTGCGCATTAGGTCTGCAGGTAGCCGGCTTTTATTATCGAGGATCATTTCAAAACATTGGCATCATTCTCGTAGGGTTTATAGGCTTGGTTGTTGTGACTCTTTTTTTAGTCATGAAAAATGGGGCGCTGATGAAGGTGCCTCAAGAATCATCTGGTGGCAATGACTAAGAATTAAAGGTGTTTGCAGTTTTTTTGTTAAAGTAATTATTTAGACAGGTGCTTTATCATGAACGATAAATATTTTCCTCAAGAATATCTACTAGAGTTGTATAGCTCACTCAACAATTTACAGGTAACAATTTGGCTAGATGGTGGATGGGGCGTCGATGCTCTATTAGGCAAAGAAACGCGCGCGCATCAAGATTTAGACATCGTTATTCAACAAAAAGATCTAGCGATATTTTGTGACCTACTAAAATCGCGTGGCTATAATGAAGTCAATCGAGATGATACGTGTGCATGGAACTTTGTTTTAGGTGATAACATGGGACATGAAGTAGATGTACATGTGATTAACCTTGACGATGATGGCAATGGGATTTATGGCCCCGTGGAGCGAGGCATATTTTATCCAGCAGAAGGACTTACGGGTATTGGTACCATCAATGAAATTGAGCTTAGATGCCTCACTGCCGACTATCAGGTTGAGTCGCATACAGGATATGAGTTGAAAGAAAAGGATTTTAAAGATGTTCATGCTCTATGCCAAAAATTTAATATTACCCTCCCTAAGACATACATAGCGTGAGGAAGATTATGGTTCTTTTCAAGGTGGTTTAATATGAACGAGATCAATTGCCCTTATGAACTATCGATTAGCACCGATGAGGAATGTGGACGCATAAGCGATGAGGTCATGCACTTCAACGCCCGCGTAGTACCGTTTACTCAACAGGAAAATCCTGTTTTTAAGCGTTATGTTTTGAAAGATAACAACGAGATGATCGCGGGTATCAATGCGTTTATCTATCATTGGGGCATACTATACATCGACGAATTGTTTGTATCAGACGCCTACAGACACAAAAAACTGGGAACTTATCTCATGAATAAGGTTGAACAGGAGGCTAAAGAGTTGGGTGCAACCCTATCTCATCTCGACACGTTTGATTTTCAAGCGAAAGATTTTTAT
>CAISKC010000094.1 GCA_903885895.1 uncultured Legionella sp. | reverse complement strand
TTCGCTGCGCTCGCAAATGACGATCTTTATTGACCCAATTCCTACTTTCATAGTACTATATTTGAGTGACATTTTGAGTATCTAAATATTAATATCATTAAAAAACTTATCAACAGGGCCAAATCACAAAAACCAAGAATTGATAATCAATATCTTGTAACGCCTGATAAACACAACATTTCAAAAAAGGATCTCGATCATAACGCATTAGAAGTTGTGAATCGTTTGACGCGTGCCGGATATGAAGCCTATTTGGTTGGCGGCGCTATTCGTGATCTCTTAGTTAAGCAGACCCCCAAAGATTATGATGTTGCAACCAGCGCAACGCCACAGCAAATTAAAAAATTATTCCGACAAGCTCGCATCATTGGTCGGCGTTTTAAATTAGTCCACATCCCCTTTCATAGAGACATCATTGAAGTAGCAACCTTTCGTTCTCACGAACCCATTCATACTAATATGCAAACCAATGACCGCGGCATGTTAATTGAGGATAATGTTTATGGCACTTTAGAACAAGATGCATGGCGTCGAGATTTTTCTGCCAACTCCCTTTATTATCATGCTGAAACCGAAACAATCATTGATTTTACGCAAGGTTTTCGCGACGTCCAAAAAAAATGCATGCGCATGATCGGAGATCCGGATATACGCTATCATGAAGATCCTGTTCGGATGCTACGCGCGGTTCGCTTTTCTGCCAAATTACAATTTACTATTGCGCCGGATACTGCAGAGCCCATGACACGTTTAAACCACTTATTGACTCAGGTTTCCGGTTCCCGCTTATTTGATGAAATGGTCAAATTATATCAAGGTGGCCACGCCAACGCTGCACAAAAACTCCTAGAACAATATGGTCTATTTCAACAGCTGTTTCCTTTGAGCGCAGCAGTACCCCATCACTACCCTATGCAACAATTTTTACAGTTTGCACTTGAAAGCACAGACACACGCGTTCGAACTCGTAAACCTGTCAATCCAGCTTTCCTGTTTGCTGTCATTTTGTGGTTTCCCATGAAGATACGCGCTAAAATATTACAAAATTCGGGCATAGACCCCCTTCCAGCGCTGGATCAAGCTGCCTCACAAGTGTTCAGTGAACAATGCAAACTCATTATGATTCCCAAACGCCACACACAAGTCATTCGTGATATATGGCATTTGCAAACAAAATTTGCCAAACGAAGTGGTACCAAAGCTTACCATTTACTGCAACATCCGCGTTTTCGTGCTGCCTATGATTTTTTTGTACTGCGTGCTCTCGCAAAAGAAGAATCGCTAGAAATAGCCAAATGGTGGACTACTTTCCAAGAGGTGGATGAAGCAAGTCAAGAGCAGATGATTGCTGCATGCGATACCAGTCCCCATCAAAAGAGCTGATATCATGGCACTCGTTTATGTTGCGCTAGGCTCCAATCTCAATATGCCGCATCGGCAATTAACCTACGCTTTAAAGCATTTACAACAGTTTCCACGCACGCAGCTCCATTCACGCTCGAAAATATACCTTACAAAGCCGTTCGGTATCAAAGCCCAACCCAAATATCTTAATATGGTGGTCGCTTTAAAAACGCGTTTATCTCCTTATGCCCTACTCTTGATTTGTAAAAAAACAGAACAAAAACAATGTAGAGTTCGCAAAAAAACCTGGGGAGCAAGGAGTATTGATATTGATATTTTGTTGTATGATCAAAAAACAATCCAGAATCGGGGTCTTAACATCCCTCATCCGCAGTTAACCCTGCGCGATTTTGTGATTGCCCCACTTCTTGAACTCTCACCGAATCAATGCCTACCCAATGGCCAACAGATCTGTTTCACGCCAGAAACAACAAATACTATTATTGGGCGTAGGCTGTAATAATCCGAGCCGCACTTGCTATACTGCGCGCGGCTCGAATGAATCTTAATACTCTTCTGAAAAACCTAGTGTCATACCTCTCGCTCTTCTTTGAACAGGCACTTCCGGTACAACAGTATCATTTACAACAGTATCATTGCCTGCAAAAAAGCTACTAGATGTTTGGGATGGTAGTGCTATCCTAACTTTTTTTCGAGGTAAGTGAATGACTGCATTCGGATCGTAATCTCCTGAGCAACCTAATGTCATGCTCCTGACGCTTATTTGGCGAGGAGCTTGCGTTGCGACATCATTTTCTACCGTCAAGGAACACGAGGTCTCTGAATGTCCTATTTGGCCTAAATCTGATTGCCATGTCATAGATGACATTGCAGGCATTCTGGTAAGTTGAACTTGTCTTACCATCAGGAATTGATCGAGATCAAAATGTAGGTGGCTGGGAATATCCGACAACCCCTGGTGCGAATCAACGTAATCCTCTTGCGACACAGTATGCTCTGCCATACTGTGGTGATACTCTAAAAAAAGCTCTAAAACTACGAGATAATATTTTTTGAATAACGCTTTGTTAAGTTTCAGCACTCCTTGAAAAGCATCTTTGACACATTGATTTTCATAAAACGCCTCAAATTTTTCCTGCTTTTCACCAATATCATCCTCTAAAAAAGCAATGATAAAATTTACTCT
>CAISKC010000093.1 GCA_903885895.1 uncultured Legionella sp. | reverse complement strand
GTTTTCATGCTAGGGTTTTTTGAAAACAAGGATCAACGCGTTGTTGCAACCATTGATTAAATGCTTGAAATTCTGGATAAGCTGCCATACAAGTGGTGACATATTGGTAGGTCCTGGGGAGGTCATGCAAATAGTTTGATTTACCGTCGCGTAAATGGAGACGAGCAAATGTCCCTAAGATGCGTAAATGGCGTTGTAATCCACACCAATCAAAAGCTTGTTGAAAGGCGGTAAATGAGTACAGAGGCGTTAAGTTGGCGTGATCATAAAAATATTGAACCCAGCCTATCAATTGAGCATGTGGCAAGTGAACATAACAATCTTTTAATAGAGAGACTAAATCATATGTAATGGGTCCCAGCACGGCATCTTGAAAGTCGATGATCCCGAATTTGTGTGATGCATGAGGTTCTTGTTCTAAGAGCATAATATTGCGGGAATGGTAATCACGATGCACCAGAACTTGAGGTTGATTAGCGATAGCTGCCGTAAGCATTTGAAAGGTTGTGTTCAAGAGTTGCTGCTCTTTTTCGTGCAGGGTTAAGCCTAAATAACGTTGTAAAAACCATTCAGGAAATAAAGCCAACTCTTGGAGCATGAAAGCTTGATCAAACGTTTGCAGCTGTATAGGTTGCTGCGAGCTCCGCTGGTGTTGCATTCGGATGAGCGTTTGAATTGCTGTTTGATATAAGGGTTGCGAATTTTGTTGATGGAGCGCGTCGCGTAATAAAACATCGCCGAAATCTTCTAGGAGTGCAAATCCCAACGTATCGTCTAACGCATAAATTTGTGGTGTGCTAATACCTTGTTCAGCCAACAGAGCACGGACGTAAACAAAAGGCGTTAATTTAATTTTATCTGGCGGAGCATCCATGATAATCAGAGAGAGCCCATCACGTTGTAAACGATAATAACGTCTGAAACTAGCGTCTCCGGCTAAAGGACTAAGCGTGTAATCTGTTTTGGGATAAATGGTTTTTAACCATTGGTGCAGTGCGTTTTCACGAGTTTGCATGCTATACTTCCTGCCCTTGCTTAAAAAATTTTGGCATTGTAGTGATTCAGACTAAGCAACATTATACGACAAGCTATCGAGTCTTCCTAGATTTTATATTTTTTCTATGGATCGCGCTCTTGCAACCAGCTTTTGCTGCAACGGAGCAAACGGAATGGATCCGCGCTTGTGTTTGGGATGCGAGCTCAACCGACACGCCATCTAAAGACCAAATAGCCTCTTGTCTGGGTTGGCAAACCAGCCAACAACCCTCGTTTTGTAGCGGCGCTTACTCCCCCTTACCTTTACAACCTATGCCTGATCCGAATGCTATCGAACTCAAAGCCGACCAAGTATCTTTTCATCCTACTGGGACATCTGATTTACGCGGTCATGTCCAAGTTCAACAAGATAAACGTATGGTAACAGCGCGTACGGCGCGCGTGTATCGCAATGCACAGACCCATCAAATTGATCGTATTGATTTGGATTCCGATGTCCATTTTATGGACCCAGGTCGTTTGATGATTGCCAAGCATGGTAGCTTTAATCCACAAGATAAATCTGGTTATGTGCAAAAAGTGGCGTATCGCTTTGATACGAATCGTGCTGCTGCGATCTTACCTGCTTGGGGGACTGCAGAATGGGTACGCCGTTTTGCGAATGAAAACTATCATATGCATGCTGTCACGTACACGACGTGTTCTCCACGGGATGTGGGATGGCAACTTCATGCCAAAGATATTCGCTTAGATCATGCAGACCAAACCGGTGAAGCACGGCAAGCTGTGCTGCGTCTGGGGAAATTACCTATCATGTATACACCTTATCTCAGTTTCCCTACCAGTTCAGCGCGTAAATCAGGTTTTTTAATGCCCATGGGCGGGTACTCGAATGTTAGTGGGTTTGATGTTGTTTGGCCTTATTATTTGAATTTGGCGCCTAATTATGATGCGACATTGACGCCACATTATTATACGTTACGAGGTTGGATGTTCGGGGGTACGACTCGGTTTTTGACAGAGCAGTCGACTGGGATTGTAGGAGGTTCTATCCTGCCCCATGATACGGCGATGAAGTCGTTTATCGCCCAAAATACAGAACAATATCCACAGCTTCAAGGCACGACAGTCGATCGTTGGTCAGTATTGGTTCGTGAAAACACGCGTCTTTTACCTAATTTAAATTTTGATATTGATTATCAACAGGTATCTGATGATTATTATTTACAAGATTTTAGTACGAATTTAGCTATGTCTAGCGAAAATCAATTATTAAGGCGTGGTAGCTTAGTCTTTACCTCAGAGCATTGGTTGATAGGTAGTTTGGCTCAGTCTTATCAAACCCTTCATCCGGTCAATCAGTCAGCCGTTGCTAATATTTATGATCGCTTGCCGCAAGTTTTGGCAGATGGGACTTATCATGATTTACCGTTCCATACGGATTTGCATGTATTAGGTCAATTTGATTATTTCCGTTGGACTGGCTTAGATCAAAGTGTCCCGCATGGATCACGGTATCATGTGAATCCGATTTTATCGTTGCCAAAAGTTGCACCATGGGGATATCTGACACCCAGTGTAGAAATGGTAGAGAATAATTATGGATTATCTTATAACACTCAGGCATATGGACAAGGTTCGTCTCAGTCAGAATCTTTTAATCGTTTGTTTCCAAGAGGGTATGTGGATGGTGGTTTGGTGTTTGAACGAGATAATGCTCATTGGTTTCGACATCCTATGCGCCAAACTTTGGAACCTCGATTATTTTATCTGAATGTACCCTATGCCGATCAAAGTCAATTTCCATCGTTTGATTCTGCTTATATGATATTCAATACCGATCAATTATTTCGTACCAATCGATTTTCTGGATTTGATCGGATCTCGGATGCGAATCAATTAGCGTATGCGGCTACTACACGTTGGTTATCACCAAGCACCGGCCAAGAAAAAGCTAAATTGACTGTGGGACAAATCCATTATTTTTCGCAGCGTAAAGTGCAATTATGCTATAACCAAAATGGTCCATGCACAGATAACCCATTATTTTTAGGGTACGTATCACCTACTTCAGAATGGTCCCCGGTGGCCATGAATGGGGTCTATACCATGAATGCTGCATGGTCTGCTAGCACAGATTATGTCTGGGACCCTGCCACGAGTGCTACCAACAACGCCAATGTGAATCTACATTATCAACCTAGTCCTGAGCGTATCTTAGGATTTGGTTATAACTATTTGGTGAGTGGTAATGTGATATCTGTGACAGAAGCTCCGCTTAACAATCGACCTTTGAGTCAAGTGACCGGCTCGTACGCTTGGCCATTGAATGAAAATTGGAGTAGTTTAGGGGTGTATAGTTATAATGTTTCAGAACATTATAACATGGTGGCATTTTTTGGTTTGCAGTATGATTCTTGTTGCTGGGCAGTCAGATTGATTGGAGGGCAAACCTTTAAAAGCTTGAGTCCGGATGCGATCACCCCGCAATATAATAATAATGCTTATTTGCAAATCATTTTGAAAGGATTGGGATCCGTTGCGACAAGTAACCCTGAAACGACGATACAATCTTATTTACCGGGTTATCGAGATGTGTTTAAGCGGTAGACATGATCAATCGCTGTGAATTGGTTTTGGTTGTAACATAATGACTGTGTTTTTATCAGAGCTAACGCGCATTATCAGCACTGAGCGAGTTATAGAGTGACTGACTAAAAATTATTTTTTATAAATATGGATTTTTTTTGGCTTGTGATGTATGTTTTGAGAGCTAGCTATGTACCTAGCTAATTTATTCTGCTAATAAGGAAGTATCATGAGACGGACTTTTATACCTTTTGTATTTGTGCTTACCCCAATTTCTGCGCTTGCAGCTTCTACAGATTACATGATGGACTATTATAGTGGTGATTATTATAAGGCGAGTAAAGCTCTGCAAGAATTAGCCACTCATCATGATAAACAAGCTCTTTTTTATCTTGGGAAAATGTATATAAATGGTTATAGCGTTGCTAAAAAGCAACAAGAAGGCTTGCGCATGATTCAAGAGTCGGGTCATTTAGGATATGAGCCCGCACAAGTTTATATGGCCAAATATTTTTTAAATGTTAAGAATGGCGTACCTCAAGCGCTTGGTTGGTATAAACAAGCTGCTGAACAAGGTAATGTGGAAGCCCAAGTATTTTGTGGGATGGCATTTTTGAATGGTTATGGTACACGCAAAGCAGAAGACCAAGCTCGGTATTGGTTTGAAAAAGCTGCGCAAGCGAGTAATGCGAATGCTCAATATGAATTGGCTCTGTTGGATTTAAAAAGTGGCGATCATCAGAAAGCAGAAGAAGGGATTCAATGGTTGGAAAAATCAGCAGCCAGTGGTCATCTCAAATCTCGCTATAAATTAGGTAAAATTTATTATGAAGGCGAGTTGGTGCCGCAAGATATTGCACAAGCTACACATTGGTTGGAATTAGCTGCCGGTGATTCTAACTCTGCCATCAGTAAACAAGATAATGAAAAAGCCAAATTGGCATTAGGCTTGATGTATCTTTCTTCTAATGCTTCCAGTGCTAATGTTAACAAAGCGGTTACTTGGTTAACGGAAGCAGCGAATGCAGGTGATGTAGAAGCACAGTATCATTTGGGTTATTTGTATGAAGGTAATTTAGGACGTCGTTCAGATTTCGCGGCTGCAAAAACTTGGTATACCAAAGCAGCAGAGCAACATTCCGTGAAAGCGCAGCATGCGCTAGCTGAGTTGTATTTGAAAGAATCCAACGTTGCAGGCAGTTATAAGCAAGCGGTTTTTTGGTTGAAAAAAGCGAGTGAAAATGGAGATGTATTATCTACCGAGCAATTAAAAGCGTTAGTCAGTGATCAACGTAGAGCGTATCAAGGGAATTCTGATACAGCGATGATGACACCTAAATTGGGTACAATAACTAAAGCGGATGTATTTAATACTGTTTATCAGTTGGAGAGTCCTAAAAATCTAACACTCAAGCAATTACTGACTTGGGCTGAACCGAATGCTAAAAAAGTAGTTAATCCAAATGTGTATGTTTATCACATGGCAAAAGAAGAATTAGACGAAGCGAAGTCGCATACGAATTATAATATGGTTTTGAAAGAAGCAGTACATGGTTCTGCGAGAGCGCAATTTAAAGTAGCGCAAATGTATGAACAAGGGTATGGCGTCGCACAAGATAAAAAAATTGCAGCGGAATGGTATCGCAGCGCTTCAAAGCAGGATTTTGCGAAAGCCAAATATAATTTGGCATTGATGTATTTGGATGGTATTGGTGTCAAACAAAATACGAAAGAAGGGTTGATGTGGCTCAATTCTGCTGCAGCATCACAAGATGGATATGCGCAATATTTGTTAGGAACCTGTTACGAATATGGCTTGAGAACGCTCCCTAAAGATAGAGCCAAAGCTGAGCAATTTTATGCGGCTGCTGCTGGACAGGATATTGCGGATGCGCAGTTCAGTCTTGCTCAATTGTATGCAGAGGATGTTGGCGATCAGGGTGATCAAGTCGCTAAATCTGAATTGAATTCTAAAATTATTCAATTGTACCAAAAAGCCGTTTTACAAAATCATGTAGGCGCTCAGGAATTGCTGGCAAGCTATTATCTGCTTAATACGCAAAATCATGAAGTATTGTCCCGAGCATTTCGCATTGCGAGTCAGGCTGCGGAAAATGGTAGTGTGAAGGCAAACCTTATTGTGGGCCTTATGTTAGAGCGCGGTATCGGTGTGCAATCTAATCCAGCTGGTGCAATTTCATGGTATGAAAAAGCTGCAGAAGGCAAATCCGCTGTTGCAGAATATATTTTAGGAACTTATCTCTATCAAGGTATTGGTGTGAGTCAAGACCTCAAAGGAGGCGCGCGTTTGTTAGAGGCTTCTGCGCAACAAGGCTATGCTTTAGGCCAATATAATTACGCAGTGTTACTAACGAATCAAGGCAAAGAAACGGGTGTGTCTCCCATTGCTTTGATTGAAAAATCTGCGGCACAAGCGAATGTGAAAGCGAAGCTGTTTTTGGCGGACTATTACGTTTCACATGATAAATCCAGCGAAAAAATTGTAGAAGCGATACAGTTGTATGAAAAAGCAGCAGAAAATGGGGATCCTTCTGCACAACTTAAAGTTGGTTATTTGTATGAGAAAGGGATTGGCGTAGCAAAATCTGAAGAAACAGCTAAATCTTGGTATGAAAAAGCCGCCGCACAATCTAATGCTTTAGCGATTTATAGTCTTGCTAATATGTATCAATTGGGTATTGGTGTGCCACGTGATGTCAAAACATCTATGAATTTATACCACCGTGCTTCGGAATTAGGTTGTGTGCCTGCTATGACGGCTTTGGCATTTATCTACGAATTTGATGATGATACTCGAACTGATTTAGCAAAAGCTGAAGCGCTTTATCTGGCCGCAGCGAAACAAGGCTCTGCAGCAGCGGCTAATAATTTGGCTATGATGTACCAATATGGCAAAGGGGTGAAAGAAGACCAAGCAAGTGCTTTTAATTGGTATATGGTTGCTGCAAAAGCAAACCTCACTGATGCGCAATATGCAATTGCAACCATGTATCAAAATGGTATTGGTGTCCAAAAATCAACGGATCAAGCTGTTCATTGGTATGACAAAGCAGCGCAGAACGGTAATGTGTATGCTCAGTACGAGATGGGGCTATTTAATGAGACCGGTATTGGCATGCCAATCAATAATGCACAAGCATTTAAATACTACAAATTGGCTGCTGCGAATGGTTATGCGAACGCTACTGGACAAATGCGTGCAGAAATAGCATTGGCGCGTTTGTATGATGCGGGATTAGGCGTGCCAGCTAACAAAGAGCGAGCTGCCTATTATTACCTCCAAGCTGCTAATGCTGGAAATCTGTATGCAAAAAATAAATTGGCAGAGAAATTTGAGCGTGGCGATGGTATTCCACAAAATCTTGCAAAAGCAATGGAGTTTTACCGCGAGGTCGCAGAAAAAGGTAATGCCAATGTACAGTACAAATTGGGTTCTTATTACCTAAATGGGACTGTCGTGCCTAAAAATACTAAGACGGCATTGTATTGGTTATCAAAATCTGTTGCAGCTAATCATGAAAAAGCTGAATACACGTTGGCACAGTTGTATCTCAATGGTAAAGATGTTCCAAGAGATGACATAAAAGCGGCGCAACTTTTAGAGAAATCTGCGCAACAAGGTAATATGGTGGCGCAATATACTTTAGCTGAAATGTATTCTAGAGGTCAGGGTGTGTCGCTTGATTATGGTAAATCAGCATTCTGGCACAGTAAAGCAGCGGTGGCTGGACATGGAAAATCGCAGTCTAAATTGGCGATGATGTATGATACGGGTATCGGTGTGAATCAAGACGCTCAGGAAGCATTCAAATGGTACCTCAAATCAGCCGAAAGAGGGGATGCGGATGCTCAATATCATCTTGGTTTGATGTATTTTAGCGGTAATGGTACGGCTCTAGATTATGCTAAAGCGTTCTATTGGCTCAATTCGGCTTTGCAGAATGGTAATGCCTCAGCAAGAAGCCAATTAGCAATTATGTATAAGAATGGTTATGGCGTGCAAAAAGACTTAACCAAGGCTTATGATTTGTTTGCTAATGAAGCAGCGTCAAAATCATCATAGTGGTACGCTAACCCCAGCCGACCGGCTGGGGTTTTGGCTTCATTGAGATGGTGAAGCTGTGGTTATCTAAATAGCTTTTGGAGCGGCAGATGTATCAAGACTTTTATAATTTGACGGAGTTTCCATTTAATCAATATCCAAATACTGATTATTATTACCAACTTGAGCATCATCAAAAGTCTTTAGATGTCCTCATGGTTGGATTGCAAGTCAATGATGGCATGATTAAGATTACGGGTCAGCCTGGTACAGGTAAAAGTTTACTGTGTCGTTTATTTATTGAAAAAATCGCAGATCATGATTATCCCGTATATGTGATGAATCCATATTTTACCTATCCGGAGTTGTTGGAACTCATAGCCAGCAAGCTGAAGATCAAATG
>CAISKC010000092.1 GCA_903885895.1 uncultured Legionella sp. | reverse complement strand
TGACCTGACAACCACACCTTAGTATTCGTGACGCGCCTCCTCAGCACGAACGGACCGGAGGAGATTTAAACATTTTTTCTAAATCGGTCAACCAACATTAGAGTTTTATCACCATACATTTTGGTTGAAATTTGGATAGATACTTCAGAACGACGTTGCACTCCTTTGTCCACCCTACATTCCTTTTGTATTACTTTATAACAAAAAATTATGAGGGAATCCCTCAGGGATGAGGGGTGAAAAACCGTTGGGCCAAAGCCCAACAACCTAAGATCACACACCAAATGCTGGACGACCACCACCAACCACTTCAGCCATCGGAGGCACTGCCGGTACTTCTCGAACAGGTCTGTTACCAGAGCTTGCAGGTAAGTATTGGTATAAAAACGCACCAACTGCAGCCAACAGTGCGACCTTCCAACTGAATGCCATAAGTCCCATAACCAGTATAGGTGAACAAAAGGCTTGAGTGAAGTTCTTAAAGAATTTCGCACGCATTTCTTCACGCTCATTCTTAATCTTCATCGCCCCAAACTCCGCACGCATCCATCCGCCAAATTCATCAGCGCTGCCATACATTGCAAAACCTGTGACACACACCAACAAACAAATTGCCGAGACTGCTGAAGAAATCGCCGCCAAAAACAAGAGGTAAGACGTTATAATCGATAAACACGCTACAATGGAAAAAGCATATTTACAGCGAATTTCCCATTGCACATCTTTTACCAATCTCAACTGATAATCCGTAATCGTTTTATCATAACTATCACCAGATTGCGCCTTCCATGCTATCAGTTCTTTTTCTTTCAAGCCCCAATCGCGTTCTTTACGGTACCAATGAATCGCCAACCAGGTGCAATCATACACCAATGTAAGCGCCAATAGCGTATTCGATACTGGATCACTAATCTGAAATACTGGCGCAAAATTGGTAAGCAAATTCACCCACCACCAAGCGCCATCATTCATGATATCAACCATGCGCGTGCTAAACTCTCGAGCCATCCGGTCCCAGGCATCAATGTCTTTTTCCCCGGGTCGTTGAGAGCGCCCATGTTTGAGGATCATAGAAAAATGCGATGCCAAACGCATCAGAAACAAAGCGACACTTAAAATATTTAAGGCATCTCTCGGCATATCTAATGCAGAGCGTTGCAAAGGATAGCCAAATAATTTGTCCTGCCCATCAATCCATTGACGCTCTGACGCCAATGTCCAAAATGATTTGAACGATAGACGCGAAAACACCGTCAATAATCGATAAAGATTGATATAAGACAATAACGTAATAAATTTAGAAACATGAAAAGGCGTCGACAAATAATCATTAAGATCTTTATAAAAGCGATCTACCGATTTTTGCCATTCGGACACCGTCACTGGCAACTCATTAGGTTGCACTGCTCTACTCGCAGCGAATGCGGCGATTTTATCCTGATATTTTTTAGCTTCCGCAGTATTATCCGCAATTTCTGCGTCTCGCAATAAGAAATGCGCACCATGCTCCAAATACTGATTCGCTTGCCGTTTATAATGCTCCGGCAAACCCTCAACATTGACGAGCATATTCAGAAGTTGGTATTCCAATTCAGCAGAGGTACGATGATAAAAAGACAAGCGATAAAATATGCTTTCATTTTTATCATGAAAAATCGGTTGTTGCCTCGGATTTAGAAGGTAACTTGGATTAGATGACGAGGTAGCGTCTACTACTGCCTGTTTATAATCAAAAAAACTCAAATCATTCGCCATGATAAAATCTCAACATAACGCCAGCATTAGATTTTAGGACCTGTTGCCCATTCACTAACATACCCCAAGGTACGTCCTCCAGAGTGCAACGAAGGATCTCCATAATTTGGCACAGTACCACTGCCAGGAGATCCTTCGCTGCGCTCTGGATAACGCATCATTTTGGCCAAGATAGTAGAAATACCTACAGGTCCTATTTTCCTATGCAGAAATTAGAAAATATCACTCCGAGCAAATCATCTGCTGTAAATTCACCGGTGATTTCACCTAATGCTGCATGCGCTAAACGTAAATCTTCCGCTAAAAGCTCTCCTGCTCGTTGCGAAATTAATAATGTTGCACCCTGTTGCAGCCAGTGCATCGCCTTATCGAGGGCTTCCAGATGCCGCCTTCTAGCTAGAAATTGTCCTTCCTGAGGTTGGTACCCAACCACTGCTTTAATTTCATCTTTCAGCAAGGTCAAGCCTTCCTGGTTTTTTAGAGATAGATACAATGTCCTACCATCTTTACTAGCCGGCTTCCCGATTTTATCGATCTTATTATACACTAATATCAAAGGGATTTGATCAGGTACTGCTAATTTTATTTCTAAAATGAGCTCATCGTATTGTTCTTCGACACTACAATCCATCAACAATAGAACACAATCTGCACGATTTATCTCAGACCAAGCCCGTTTGATGCCTTCTTGCTCTACGACATCTGTGCTAGCTCTTAATCCCGCTGTATCCAACACATGAATAGGAATATCATCTAAAAGAATATGTTCACGTATCACATCTCGGGTCGTTCCTGGCACGTCCGTCACAATTGCGGCATCGCGTTGTGCCAAACAGTTCAGTAAAGTAGATTTTCCCGCATTGGGTCTGCCCGCTATGACCAATGTCAGACCCTCACGAAGCAACGCTCCTTGGCCAGCTTGCTTGCGAAGATCAGCTAAATCTTGTTGAACTTTGCTTAATTTAGCCGCGATCTTGCCATCACTTAAAAAATCCAGCTCTTCCTCCGGAAAATCCAGAGCCGCTTCGACATACAAACGGAGATCAATGATTTGGGCATTCAAAGCGCTGACACGCTGCGACAACGCGCCCTGCAAAGTTCTGACAGCCATCCGCGCGGCAGATTCGGATTGCGCATGAATAAGATCAGCGACCGCTTCGGCTTGGGCTAAGTCCATTTTATCATTTAAAAAAGCGCGTAAAGAAAATTCACCTGGTTGCGCTAACTGAGCGCCACAACGTAAGACTTCTTTTACTAACATATCGAGGACAACGGGTGAGCCATGACCCTGAAGCTCCACCACATCTTCACCTGTAAAAGAATGCGGTGCTTTGAAATATAGAGCTATGCCCTGATCGAGCACGACGCCATCTAAGGTATAAAAAGTACAAACTTGGGCTATGCGTGGGGTAAGATTTTGTCGGTGAATCAGGCGTAATGCGATACTCAGTGCTTCTGGCCCTGATACCCGAACGATGCCGACCCCACCACGTCCGGGTGGGGTAGCAATTGCAACAATAGTGGTCGTTTCAACAGAACTCACTTCACTGCTTTCAATGCTTTCTTAGGCTTAGATGGCTTCGGTTCTTCGCCACCATATTTTCGCGTGATATACCACTGTTGTAAAATAGACAAGGTATTATTCACAATCCAATACAATACCAAACCAGCTGGGAAGTTTAAAAATAGAATCGTAAATACCACAGGTAAAAACATCATCACTTTCGCTTGCATAGGATCTGGCGGCGCAGGATTTAATTTTTGTTGAATCAACATCGTGAAGCCCATAATAATAGGTAACACATGATAAGGATCGAATGCTGATAAATCTACAATCCATAACACAAACGGCGCATGTCGTAATTCAACACTTTCAATGAGCACCCAATACAGCGCAATAAACACAGGAATCTGAACCAAAATGGGTAAACAGCCACCGAGAGGATTCACTTTTTCCTGCCGATATAATTCCATCGTAGATTGGCTCATTTTAGCTTTATCATCGCCATAACGCTCACGAAGAGATGCAATCTTAGGTTGCAACCGTCGCATTCTAGCCATAGATTTAAAGCTAGCAGCCTGTAAGCGATAGAAAAGCAGCTTGATCGATAACGTCACCAAAACAATCGACCAACCCCAATTACCGACAAACATATGGATATACTTCATCAGAGAGAACAATAATTGAGAAATAAACCACAACCACCCGTAATCAACTGTCATATCCAAACCAGGTGCAATGCTCTTCAAATTATCTGTAATCTCAGGCCCTAAATATAACTGAGTAGTAATGATTTGTGGCTCATGCTGCTCGACAACAATCTGACCACTCACTTGTCCAATGGTAAAATCTTGATCGACAACCCGAGTGTAGAAACGCTGCGTACTATTGGCTAATGGCACCCAAGCGCTTAAGAAATAATGTTGTTGCATGGCAATCCAACCGCCCGTGCTCTCCACCTCTAAATTATGCTTACTCATATCTTTAAAGCTTAATTTACTGTAACGCGAATGACCAGGCACAGAATAAGAAGCCCCTGTAAACGAGCCCATATGGAACATACTGGTTTTATCTTCTTGCGGTGATGTGCGTAAAAATTGGGTATTCAAATAGCCTTTCCAAGGTGTTGAACCCTGATTGGTTAAATGGTATGCCATTTCAATCAAATAAGAACCGCGTTTCAATGTGAATTGCTTGGTAACCTGTAAGCCATTGCTCGTTTCACCTGTCAAACTCACCGTCACTTGATTTTGATCTGAAGCTAACTCATAGTTCAACGCTGTCGTCTGGAATGGGATATTCATTTTAACAGCATGGTTATCTTTGAGCGTCACCAAATTACTTTCTGCAACATAGCGCATATAGGGCGTATCTTGTAATAACATGAAAGGCTTGCTTTGGGCGTTGGTAGATTCGGGATAAGCGAGTAATTGTGCACTCATGACATCGCCATGTTTTAAATCGATGGATATATTCAAAACATCGGTTTTGACATAAACACGTTGTGACAATGCTTCCGCAGACGCTATTTGTTCATTTTCGGAGCTCAACACCGATTCTTCATTTGCGTTGACTGTCGGCAACAGACGCTCTTCAACCGTTTCTGGCGTGGCGATCATTTGTGGGGCAGCTGCTACCTGCGGTGGGTAGTCTGTCATCCAATCCATGTATAAAAAATAACCCGTCAGTGCTAGCGCACCATATAACACAACACGTTTCATATCCATTAGCGTTTCTCTTCATTAGGTAAAACAGGATCATAGCCACCAATCGACCATGGGTGACAACGTACGATGCGACCCAGCGATTTCCACACACCTTTGATCACCCCATACTGCGCTATAGCAGTCAAACTGTACTCAGAGCAAGAAGGGTAAAACCGGCAACACATTGGGAGTATGGGTCGGATAAATAATTGATAGCATCGAATCAAAACATAAGTCAGATTTTGCAATAAACCCGAGCATCTCTCTACAATTTGGACCATATCCGCTGTAATCCATTAATCAGAATAGCATTTTCTACTTTGGCTACCCCAGGCTTGGCAAGAACGACCACATCCACTGCAGGCAAATCTTGCGCCACTAACACTCGAAACGTTTCACGTACCAAACGTTTGATACGTGAGCGATCATGTGCCTTGGCAATGTTTTTTTTCGACAAAGCCAAACCAAGCCGCGCATGTCCAAGTGTATTACCACGATACAAAAATATAAAATGGGGATTAACTATTTTTTGGGCGTTACGAAACACTTCATCATAGTCGGCTTTTTCTAACAATCGCCGCTCTTGAGAGAACGTGTTCACTAGGCAGTTAATCGTTTACGGCCTTTCGCTCTACGGCGCTTAATCACCAACCGACCACTCCGAGTCGCCATCCGCGCGCGAAAACCATGATCTCGCTTACACTTTAAATTACTAGGTTGAAAAGTACGTTTCATAATAAACCACTCACTAAGCTTTTTCTCAGCTGGCAATGATAGAAAATTTTGCAACAACTGTCAATTAATAGCTGAAATTAAGCACTATTTTCCCTTTTTTCGCAAGAAGAAGGTATCGCGCAGCTACGAATGAGAGATTTTTTTAGCTACGTCACCCAAAACGTAACGAAACGCCCTATTTATAGATATCCTTCGCCCCTTGAGGAGAGATGGTGCCCAGAGGGCGGATGAGGACTGATGTATCCCCTCATAATTTTTTGATAGAAAGTCAATGTAAATGTAGGGTGGACAAAGCGCAGTGTGCCCACCAGTTCGAAGAAATAATTTAAAACCCTGCTTCATTGGTGATTATTTCTTCGAACTGGTGGGCACGTCGTTCTGAGGTATCTATCCAAATTTTAACCAAAATGCATGGTGATAAAACTCTAATGTTGGTTGACCGATTTAGAAAAAATGTTTAAATCTCCTC